>PUMT01000037.1 GCA_003551495.1 Bacteroidota bacterium | reverse complement strand
CTGGTGAAAATGAGATGGTAATTGAAAATCCCCTGGAAACTTCGATGATCAATGCAACAAAGTTGTCGGGCCGGACGGCATCGGGCCTCGGGATAGGTGTTTTCAATGCCATGACATCTCCAAGTTATGCGGTGATAAAGGATACCTTATCAGGGGACAAAAGGAGGTCGCAGACACAACCATTTACAAACTACAATATGGTGGTTTTTGACCAGAGCCTGAGAAACAATTCTTTCGTCAGTCTCGCAAATACAAATGTAGCAGGATCAAGGGACGGATATATGGCAAATGTTACCGGAACCGAATTCCGTCTGCAGGACGAATCAAACATGTACCGGATAACCGGTACAGGAGCTCTAAGCCAGCAGTATTTCAGGGATGATGATAATATATTCGGGTATAAATACAACGTACGGGTTGGCAAATTCGGAGGTACATTCCAGTACAACTATTCAAGGTCGGTAATTACCGATACATATGACCAGAATGACTTTGGGTTCCTTAGAAGGAACAACCAGGTTGAAGACGGAGTTTCATTCAGTCATAATATTTTTACCCCCTTTTGGATACTTAACAATCTTTCCAATACTATTAGCCTAAATTATTCAAGGCTTTATGAACCAGGGCGGTTCACTTCTATGGAACTCTCTTACAGCATGAGAATGCTCTTTCAAAGCCGCTTTCATATTTCTCTCAATTCAAATTACAGGCCTCTGGGCATAAGGGATTACTTCGAGCCACGGGTTCAGGGAAGGTATTACAGGATAGATGAAACCACAAGTGCAAGCATCAGGTGGTCAACTGATTACCGCAGAAGGTTGTATTTTGACGGCAGTTTCAATTTTGGAACGGTAAACTCCTCAGGCATCAGGGAGACTGAGGCAGGTTTTTCGATAACACCTACATTACGGGTAAGTGATCAGCTCAATATGTCGTACGGATTTGATTACAATATGCAAAACAGCAACATAGGCTATGTATCCCATTCAGGTGCAGATTCGGTTTTTTTCGGAAAGAGGGATCTCCCTACAATTACAAATACTATGAGGTCTACATACATTTTCAATAATGACATATCGCTTGATCTGGATTTAAGGCATTACTGGTCGAGGGTTGACTATAATGACAGGTATTACCTTTTGAAACCGGATGGTATGCTTGACCCACTTGATGAAAGCCTGGCTGTTAACGATATAAATTACAATGCTTTTACCATTGATATGAAGCTTACGTGGAACTTTGCTCCCGGTAGCCAGCTTACAGCAGTATGGAAAAATATTATCGACAGCCGCGGGTATGTTCTGAAAAATAATTACCTTGACAACCTGAGTCATATTCTTGGACAACCACAAATAAACAGCTTTTCGGTTAAAATACTTTATTATCTGGATTATCAAAATATTCAGAACCGGGTTGGCCTGATATAATAATTTTAAAATTGTTTACTATGGAAAGTGTTAAAGGAACCAAAACCGGGCAAAATCTTCTGAAACCATTTGCAGATGAATCACAGGCAAGAATGAGATACAACCTGTACGCCTAAAAAGCGCAGGAGGAAGGGTATGAGCATATAGCCGCAATTTTCCCCGAAGCAGCAGAGCAGGAAACAATGCATACTTCACGTTTTCTGACTGGTAAAGAATAAACTGATATTATACAGGAGTAATTGGCTGTCTCATTATGGGACAGCTTTTTTTTGTAAAAAAATCCGGCTTCTGTATTTAATTTCACTGAAATATTGTATTTTTCCATAATATAAAACTATAACGGGAAAGATTCCAAACGTACAGCCCGGTCAACGGCAATATTTATTAATTCCCACTATTTTGATTGCTCATGTTATACATTATAATTTCCTGCCTTTAAAAAAAACTCTCTATTGTTTAACTAAAATAATCAGAATGAAGTCAATTTTAAGATTTACCGGATTTTCAGTATTAACCCTGATACTGATTTTTTTCCAGTTGCCTGCAACTGCTCAGGAGAAGAGAACACTTGAACTGGAAGATTTTTTTGATATGGTTGGTGTTTCAGGACCACGTATCTCACCTGACGGGAAAGAGATCATTTATACGCGTTCGTGGACTGACAAGGTGAACGACCGTCGCCGCAGCGACCTTTACATAATGGATGTTGACGGCAGCCGGAACCGCTTTTTCACAAGCGGAAGCAGTCCCGAATGGTCACCCGACGGCACCAGGGTGGCATATCTTTCACAGGGTGAACCAAGGGGAAGTCAGATATTCGTGAAGTACAAAGGTCTTGAGGGGGCAACACAGATAACCCGTGTTGAAAAATCACCCTCAAACATAACCTGGTCACCTGACGGCAAATATATAGCTTTCAGCATGCTTGTTCCTTACAGCGAATCATGGCCCATAAGGATGCCTTCAAGGCCTGAAGGAGCAAGGTGGACTGAAGGCCCCCGCATTATTACCAGTCTGGTATACAGGCGCGACAGGATTGGATTCCTGGAGGAGGGTTACAGGCATATATTTGTTATTCCTGCAGATGGAGGTGTGCCAAGGCAGGTTACTCAGGGAAACTGGAATCATAGCGGGATTTCGTGGACACCCGACGGAAAAGAGATCCTTTTCAGCAGCCTGAGGACTGAAGATGCTGAGTACGCCTACAGGCAATCTGAAATATATGCGGTAAATGTGGAAACCAGTGATATAAGGCAGTTAACTGACAGAAACGGGATTGACAGGTCACCTGAGGTATCACCCGACGGAAAAATGGTTGCATACGTTGGATATGACTGGACGGATGATACCTACATAGAAAACAAGCTATATGTTATGAATATTGACGGCTCAAATCCAAGAGAGCTGGCAGCAGGACTTGACCGAACACCTTCAAACCTGATATGGGCAAATGATAACTCAGGTATCTACTTCAATGCCAACTACAATGGTACAAGGAACCTTTATTTTGCACCTCTCAGGGGAAATTACCGCCAGGTTACCAAAGGCAACCATATGCTGACGGTGAATGATATAAACAGGAATGGTGTTGCAACCGGAACAATGACTGATTACCATACTCCTGGAGAGATTGTAAGGTTCAATATAAACAGGCCGGAGATTCAAAAAGTGACCAATGCACATGAAAGTCTTTTCCGCAATATTAAACTTGGTGACGTTGATGAGATATGGTACAAATCAACCGACGACTTCGACGTCCACGGATGGATTATCAAGCCTCCCGGATTTGACCCTTCGGAGAAGTACCCTCTTATACTTGTTATTCATGGTGGTCCTCATGCAATGTACAATGTAGGGTTCAATTTCACATGGCAGCATCATGCCGCTGAAGGATATGTTGTTTTATATACAAATCCAAGGGGGTCATCCGGGTACGGAAGTGAATTCGGCAATGCAATAAAAAATGCATACCCCGGCAAGGATTATGATGACCTGATGAACGGTGTAGATGAAGTGATCAGAAAAGGCTACATTGATGAAGACAATATGTTTGTATATGGCGGAAGTGGCGGGGGAGTCCTTACCTCGTGGATTGTGGGTCATACTGACCGGTTTGCGGCTGCATCAGTCAATTTCCCTGTAACAAACTGGCTATCTTTTGTGGGGACTACCGATGGGGTGAGCTGGTACAGGAATTTTGAGAATTATCCCTGGGAAGACCCTTCAGAACACCTGCAGCGTTCCCCGCTGATGTACGTAGGCAATGTAACTACACCAACACTTTTGATGTGCGGGGAAAACGACCTGAGAACGCCTATAGCCCAGACGGAGGAATACTACCAGGCACTTAAGGTTCTCAGGGTCCCCACAGCAATGATCCGCTTCAGGGATGAGTTTCACGGTACTGGTTCCAATCCCTCAAACTATATAAGGACTCAACTTTATCTTTACTACTGGTTTGATAAATATAAAAACGATTAAGATTCTGAAACTGTTTAGCTGAGTTACATTATAATCATTTCTCAATTGGGGCGCCTTACTTTTAAGGCGCCTTTTTTTGTTGTGTGCCGTGAAGAGCAGGTAATAATGTTTGAAATCCTGTAAAATAAATTTCTATATCACATTTCTTCACTAATTGTCCGGAAAAGTACACTGACTGTATCATATTCGAACACTTTCAATACACTATAAAAAAATCACAGCTTACTTAAAAAGCTGTAAAATAGTTGTTTAAATAAACAGGCATTTAAATTGAAGCTTATCTAATAACAGTGTTTCAAATTTTTCTTGGTTAGATAAGTATTATGAATTATGAGCTAAAAGGCTCCGGAATGAAAAACACTACAAAAAAACCTTAATATGCTTATAAATTTTTTCAAAGTAGCATTCAGACAATTATTGAGGCATAAAGGTTATTCACTGATAAATATTTTCAGTGTGGGAGCAGGTATGGCCTGTAGTATTATAATTTTTATGCTGGTCTGGCATGAAGCAACTTACGACAGGTTTCATGAAGATTATGAACGGATGTACAGGGTTGGTCTTGAGGGAAGTTTTGTTTGGGATGATGATCCCCGATACAGTGTGTCTGCCAATCTTGGCCCGGCACTTAAAGAGCAGGCTCCCAAAGTTCTGGATATGACAAGAATAGCATTCTGGGGAAGAAACTCGCTTATTGTAAACGAAGAAGAGAATTTTTTAAATAGTGATGCTATCCATGCGGATGAAAATTTTTTTCGGTTTTTTCAATTTGACCTGATTAATGGCCATCCGGGAGAAGTTTTAGCAAATCCTCATAATGCAGTAATTACCGAAGAAATTGCCCTTAAATTGTTTGGCCATACTGATATTGCGGGCGAAACTATAAATGTGGGAAGATTTGGAGACTTTACCATTACAGGTATTGCAGCGCAGCCACCCAGGAATTCACATATTGATTTTACTGTAATCCTTTCATTTGAGTCGCTTTATACCGGCAGATACCGTGAAAGTATTGAAAGCTGGGGGAATTTTAATTCATCGCTTTATGTAAAACTTGCAGAAGAAGCAGATGTTGAAGGTTTTTCCGGGAAAGCCGATGATATTATGGCTGAAAATATAGATATGGAGGCTTTGAAGGAACACGGTGTTGAATTCAATGCATTTGCCAGGAGGATTGACAAAGTCCATATAAGTGAATTACCTGAAGGAGGATTCAAACCCAATGTAAACAGGGCATATTTATATATTCTGGGTGGTATTTCGCTGTTAGTACTGGTTCTGGGTTGCATTAACTATGTTATTCATTCTACTGCCAGAACCGTTGAACGTGCAAAGGAGGTTGGTATAAGAAAAGTGATTGGGGCAGGACGGAAACAGCTAATTTTCCATTTTATGGGGGAATCGTTTATCTCTGTTTTCCTCGCATTTATTCTGGCATTGATAATAATTGAGACAAATCTTCCTCTTGTGAACAGGATATTCGATACCTCAATAAGGTTTTACAGCAGCGGCAATTTACCAGTAATTATATCGCTTCCACTACTGCTGATATTAACCGGACTTATGGCCGGAGCATATCCGTCCGTTTACCTTTCCGGTATATATCCGGTAAAGATAATGAAACACCAGCACCTCTCATTTAATGGTAAGTCTTCTTTGAGAAAGATCCTGATAATATTCCAGGTAATGGTTTCTGTGGCGCTTGTAGTTTGCGTAATTGTAATGCATCGCCAATTCAGGTTCATCGAACAAAAAGAACTCGGTTTTGAACCTTCCGGAAGAATAGTTGTACAGCTTAATTCTGCTGAAACCCGCAGCAGGTATCACCTGATTAAGGAAAATACCGGCAATTTGTCAGGCGTAAATGGAGTAGCAGCATCTGATAAATACCCTGGAACTTCTTTCAGTACAAGTCCTCTTTACGTGGAAGGATACGACGATGCTTTCACAATGGCAAGGCATGTAGTGGATTATGACTTTATAAATGTTATGGGGATTGAGGTTGTTGAGGGCAGGGGGTTTTCAGAGGAGTTTGCAGCAGATCAAATGACTGCTTTGGTTAATGAAACGGCAGTAAGGACCTTCGGTTGGGAAGATCCACTGAATAAAATAGTAGGTTGGTACAGAAGGTCAATGACTGATTATGATCCATTTAATGTAATAGGTGTTGTAGGCGATTACCATTTCAAGTCGCTTCATGAAACTGTGGAACCACTGGTTTTGTTTCAGCTTGACCACAATCCGGAATTTATTACTATCTGGATTGAAGATGAAAGATTTTCTGAAACAGTTGACCGGATCAGAAGTGTATGGAATCAACTTTTCATGGATGATGTATTTATTTATTTTCCGCTGGAAGGCACATTCGCCGAGTACTATGAGGATGAAAGAAAAATGGAAGGTATGATAGGTTTTTTCACCATTCTTGTTCTGGTAATCTCTTCACTCGGGTTATTTGCACTGGCTACTTTTACAACTACAAACCGTACAAAAGAGATTGCCGTGCGAAAAGTTTTTGGAGCTAATGCCCGCACGATAACCCTCCTGTTTGTTAAACAATTCGGTGTGTGGATTTTTGTTTCAAATATAATTGGGTGGGTTATTGCCTGGTTTCTTATGCAAAGATGGTTGCAGGATTTTGCTTACAGGACTGATCTTAACGATCCGGTGATTTATTTAACAGCATTGATTGTAACATCATTGATTGCAATTTCTGTAACAGCATACCAAACAGTCAGGATTGCCCTTACAAATCCTGCAAGCACACTGAAATATGAGTGAGATGGTTAATTTAATTAATGGAAAAACTTTTATTAATGATGAGACCCGGATTTTTTGCAAAATATTTTTTTTATATTTCAACCTTTTTGCCAGGCAATTCGTTTTAACAATGAATTGTTTGAATGTTTTGTAAAATTTTTTAAAAATGGGAAAGAAAATAAAATCAAAAATGACATACAAAAGGGGGATTAAAAAAATGCACTATGGCATCCGGTCATTTTTCCTGCTTCTTGTTTTCCTTGTTATTACAGGTGCATCATGTGAAAAAGATGAGTTAAGGGATCAGATAGTTACTGATACCGCTGAGGCTTACGTAATGGATATAAATGTGCCTGAAAAGGTGATCGCAGGCGAGCCGGCGATTTTTATAGTGAACTATTACAAGCCAACACCTTGTTACGATCTTAAGGATATTCTGGTTAAAGGCAGGGGTTTTGAACTTTACCTGAAAGTTCTGGTTGAAAATCCTGTACCGGGCCAGGTATGCCCTCAGGTTCTTGTTGAGGGGAGTAAGAGTTTCAGCTACACTTTTGAAAAACCCGGAACATACACACTTGATTTCAACCCTGTATCAGCTAACCACAGACCTGTGAAAATAAAAGTTGAACCTGCCGTTTAGTTTTTTTGCTTTATATGGGGAATGATTTAAACTTTTTAAAGTGTTTAACGTTTATCTAACTAAATATTTACATAAAATAACATATTTTTGGTTTAATGTATCGCCTGAAGAAAATATTTAGCTTTCTCCTGGCACTTTTTATTCTGGTGTCGGGAACGAATATTGTTTTCAGTGCCCATTTGTGCGCCGGAGAAATATCTGATATTTCCCTCTTTAAAGCCAAAACGGAATCATGCTGCTGCAAAGCAGGGGAAACCGATAAGGAAAGTCATTCCCCGGAAAATCAAACATATATCAAGACTTTAGTTTGTTGTTCCGATCGTTTTTATTCGGAAAAGGGAATCGATCTTGTTTATCCGTTCAGCCGGGAAAGGGAAGTTAAAGTCTATCTTCCTGTTCTTTTAATACCTCACGACGTTAATTCGCTGTTATCTGAAATTTTCGGAAAACAGCGGAATCATTTCTTACAATTTACTTATCTGCCGGACTGCCGGGACATTACTGTTCTGGTTCAGTCATTCCTGTTATAACAAGCAGACTTCTTAATCTGCTGCCGCTTTCCAATGGTTTGATCATATGGCCTTTTGTCTTTATGGTTAAAGCCGGTGGGGAAGCCTGAATTGTTATGATCCCGCAGCACTTTTTTTGATCAATTTAATAATACAATTTTGTTAACGGACTGTTTGTCCGAAAAAATTTACCGAATTTAAAAAGAGAATAATGCTGAACAGAATTATTAAGTTTTTTCTGGAACAGAAGCTGGTTACTGTACTGTTGCTTGCCCTGATAATGATATGGGGCATAGCTACCGCTCCCTTCAACTGGGATATAGACATCCTCCCGCGCGATCCTGTCCCTGTGGATGCTATACCCGATATCGGGGAGAACCAGCAGATAGTTTTTACTGAATGGATGGGCAGGTCGCCGCAGGATGTGGAAGACCAGATAACCTATCCGCTTACCACTTCCCTTTTGGGTATGCCGGGGGTAAACAGCATCCGGAGCACATCAATGTTCGGTTTCTCGAGCATATACATCATTTTTGAAGAAGATGTGGAGTTTTACTGGAGCCGCTCCAGGGTGCTCGAAAAGCTGAACTCCCTTCCTTCAGGCTTGCTTCCTGATGATGTACAGCCTCAGCTTGGACCGGATGCTACTGCTCTTGGACAGGTTTTCTGGTACACACTTGAAGGGAGGGACAAGGAAGGGAACCCTGCCGGCGGATGGGACCCTCATGAACTTCGTGCCATACAGGATTATTATGTGAGATATGCCCTTTCCGGAGTGAAAGGGGTGTCTGAAGTGGCATCAGTAGGTGGACATGTCAAGGAGTACCAGGTTGACCTTGACCCGGTTGCCATGAAATCCCACAATGTTTCACTCGGGGATATTATTTCTGCAGTAAGAAGCAGCAATGTAGACGTAAGTGCAAATACCGTAGAGATCAACAGGGTGGAGTATTATGTGAGGGGACTCGGCTATATTGAAAATATGAATGATATTGAAGAAGCGGTTGTCAGGGTCAATGAAAATGTACCGATCCGCATAAGGGATGTGGCAAAAGTAAATATCGGTCCGCAGGTGAGGACAATGACAGGTATACTGGACAAGTCAGGTGCCGAAGCTGTAGGCGGTGTTGTAACAGCCCGTTACGGGGACAATCCCCTTGAAGTTATTGAGAAAGTTAAAGAGAAAATTGAGGAAATATCAGTCGGGTTGCCCGAAAAGACCCTTGATGACGGTACGGTTTCGAAGGTAACAATTGTACCGTTCTATGACCGTACCGGACTGATATATGAAACACTCGGAACCCTTTATGATGCCATCTCCCTGCAGATACTCATTACAATTATTGTGATAATTGTAATGGTTTTCAACCTGAGGGCATCATTCATGATTTCTGCGCTGCTTCCCCTGGCAGTTCTGATGTGTTTCATCTTCATGAAGTACACAGGGGTGGATGCAAATATTGTAGCACTCTCGGGTATTGCAATTGCAATTGGTACTATGGTTGACCTTGGGATAATCCTGAATGAGAATATCCTTAGGCATCTGAAGGAGGCTCCCGGAGGTGAATCAAAGCTAACTACCATATACAATGCTGCAACCGAAGTGGGGTCTGCTATACTGACTGCAGTCAGCACCACTATTGTAAGCTTTCTCCCTGTATTCACACTTCAGGCTGCAGAGGGCAAGTTGTTTGGACCGCTTGCATTTACAAAAACCTTTGCCCTTATTTCAGCCTTCATTTTCACTATTGCCATTATGCCTGCCTTTGCACACTGGCTTTTTTCTGCAAAGGATATGAGGCGCAATTTAGGCAGGGTTTTGAATTATATCCTCGCAGTTGGCGGACTCGTTATTACAATCTGGTTTCCATGGGGAGGCCTGGTGTTGTTTGCATTCGGGCTTCATAACAGCCTCCAGTACCATTTTCCTGAAAGAATTGGTAAATACCGCAATATCATTACAGCGATCATCTCGGTAACTGCTGTTGCATGGATACTTGCCGGCTACTGGATGCCACTGGGTGTAAACAAAAGCCTGCTTGTAAACATGTTGTTTATCGGACTTATAATATTGCTTGTGTTGGGGGTCTTTTCACTTTTCATAAGATATTACAGCTATATTCTTTCCTGGTGCCTTGAAAACAAATGGAAGTTCCTTATCCTCCCGGCGTTTATTCTCCTGCTTGGATTGAATATCTGGTTGGGTTTTGAAAGGGTATTCGGTTTTGTTTCAAGAGGCACGGGAAATATTGGAATGGATATTTCCTCCACATCCGGCTGGAACAGCTTGTCATCTACTTTCCCGGGGATGGGCAGGGAGTTTATGCCATCACTTGATGAAGGCTCTTTCCTGCTTATGCCTACTTCAATGCCGCATACCGGGATTGAGGAAAACAGGGAAATTCTCCGCAAGCTCGATATGCTTGTTGAATCGATCCCTGAAGTTGAACTTGTGGTAGGTAAAGCCGGCAGGGCCGAATCGGCACTTGACCCGGCTCCAATGACAATGTTTGAGAATGTGATCCACTACAAAAGCGAATATATAACCGATATGGACGGACAAAGGCTCAGGTTCCGGGTTGACAGTGAAGGGAACTTTGAAAGGGATGAGGATGGCGAGCTCATACCCGACAGAAGGGGAAGGTATTACAGGCAGTGGCGTGATCATATCAGATCTCCCGATGATATATGGAATGAAATTGTAAGAGTGACTAATGTGCCGGGGGTTACTTCAGCACCAAAGCTGCAGCCAATTGAAACAAGGCTGGTGATGCTGCAGACCGGTATGAGGGCGCCGATGGGCATTAAGGTATTCGGTCCCGATCTTGAAACAATAGAAGCATTCGGAATGGAGCTTGAAACACTCCTGATGGAAGTCCCTTCAGTCAAATCGGGTGCTGTTTTTGCAGACCGCATTGTTGGGAAACCATATCTTGAAATAGAGCTTGACAGGATTCAGATGTCCCGTTACGGACTGAATATCAGTGATGTTCAGCACTATATTGAAACGGCTCTCGGTGGTATGCAACTCACTACAACCGTTGAGGGCAGGGAGCGTTTCCCCGTAAGGGCAAGGTATGCAAGGGAGTTACGCGATGATCCGGATATGATCGACCAGGTGCTGATCCCAACACCAACAGGTGCGCAGGTGCCGCTTGGACAGATATCGGATATTGTATACCGCCAGGGTCCCTCCATGATCAGGGGCGAAGATGGATTTCTTGTTGGTTTCGTGCTGTTTGACAGGGAATCCGGTTATGCTGAATTGACCGTTGTGGAAGATGCACGAGAATACATTCAGGAAAAGATCGACAACGGAGAGCTGGTAGTACCCTCAGGTGTGAACTATCATTTTGCCGGAAACTATGAGCAGCAGGTAAGGGCTGAAAGACGCCTGATGCTCGTTATCCCCCTGAGTTTGATAATAATATTCCTGATACTCTACTTCCAGTTCCGTTCACCGGCAACTGCATTTATGATCTTTTCGGCTATAGCAATGGCTTTTGCCGGAGGGTTTTTGATGTTGTGGTTTTACGGGCAGGAGTGGTTTATGAATTTTTCGGTTTTGGGGACAAATATGAGGGAGCTGTTCCAGATGGGCACAGTTAACCTAAGTGTAGCTGTTTGGGTCGGTTTTATTGCACTTTTCGGAATTGCAACCGATGATGGTGTGGTGATGGGCACATACCTGAAACAGAGTTTTGAAAAAAGAAAACCGAAAAATGTCGGGGAGATAAGGAAGGCGGTAATGGAAGCCGGACTCAGAAGGGTAAGGCCATGCCTTATGACAACGGCCACAACCCTTCTTGCACTGTTGCCTGTTCTTACTTCAACCGGCAGGGGAGCAGACATTATGATACCGATGGCAATACCTTCCTTTGGGGGGATGACAGTTGCACTGGTCACACTGCTGATAGTACCGGTACTCTATTCAATGTGGGCAGAATACATCCTGAAACGCAGGAACGGTGAACCGGCTAAACAACTCAAATGATATAACTATGAACACACAAATAATCAATAAAATACAAATTTTACCCGGCATGATGAATTTATCCCTTTTGATAAAGGGTACAGCATCTTTTATGATCCGGCAGTTGGGCAGGCGGGTATTCATACTGGCTTTTGTACTGCTTTTGCATAACGGATTGAATGATGTGCAGGGACAAAATCTTGAAGATTATCTTATTGAGGCTGCAGAGAACAATCCTGAGCTGAAGGCATATTTCAACGAATACCTGTCGGCCCTGGAAAAAGTTCCCCAGGCAGGTGCACTGCCCGACCCACAGCTTGCTTTCGGGTTTTTTATAAAACCAATGGAACTGCCGATGGGTGACCAGAGGGCTGAAATTTCCCTTATGCAGATGTTCCCGTGGTTCGGAACTACAGGAGCACGCAGCGATGAGGCTTCACAAATGGCGCTTGCCAGGTATGAGGCTTTCAGGGATGCCAGGAACCGGCTTTTCCGGGATGTTAAAAAAGCATGGTATGACCTTTATGAGCTGGAAAAGGAGATAGAAATCGTTGAAGAGAATATCGGACTGCTCAGGAGACTGGAAGAGATCACTTTGACAAGGTTCGGAGCCCCTTCATCAGTCCGGCAGTCAGGCAGCGGTTCCATGAGAATGTCCTCAAACACCGGCGGAATGCAAACCGGGATGCCTGATGTTTTGAGGGTTAAGATGGAGATAAATGAAACCGAGAATATGCTGGAGAACCTGAAGGAACTGCGACAGCCTTACAGGGCAAGGTTTAACGGACACCTTAACAGGCCACTTGAAGAAAAGGTAGCCCTGCCCGATACGGTTATAGTTTCAGATGAGCTATATAAAGCCGGAATTGATGAAAGTGTTTTGGGTAATAATCCGGCTGTTCGAATGCAGGATGAGATGGTATCGGCGTATGAATTACGCCGCAGAAGGGCTGTGCTGGAGGGACGCCCCTCTTTCGGTATAGGACTGAATTATATGGTTTTCTCATCATCTTCAGTCAATAACGCTTCCATGAACGGAGGGAACATGCTGATGCCAATGGTAACAGTTACAATACCTGTATTTCGCCAAAAGTACAGGGCAATGGAAAAGGAAGCAGCTTTGATGAGAGAATCGGCTGCCTACAGGAAGGAGAATCTGGTCAATGAACTTTCGGTTGAAGTTGCTGCTGCAAGAAGGGAATTATCGGATGCAGAAAGAAGATTGAAACTATACAGTGACCAGTCGGAGCTTGCGGAGAAAACACTTAACATAATGATCACATCCTACTCTGCCGGACAGGAAGATTTCGGTGAAGTGCTAAGGGTAAACCGGCAATTGCTGGATTTCAGGCTGGGCCTTTTAAGATCGGCGGCAGATCATGAACGTGTAATTGCCAAACTGGAAATGCTTACCGCCACCGGACTGGAAAAATTTGAAGCCGTTGACGGGCAAAACAGTTTACCGCAGGAATAAGTAATTGACCAAAAAAAATAATGATCAAAAGATATGAGATTATGAAAAAATTAATGAATAACAAATGGTTTTCAGGGGCACTGATTTTGCTCCTTGGTATCATTGCGGGACTTCTTATCGGTTCCCGCTCCGGAGATGAGTCCGGCCATGAAGAACATGACCACGACCATGAGCATGAAACCCACGCAGATGAAGAGTGGACTTGCTCAATGCATCCCCAGATCAGGCAGGATGAGCCCGGAGATTGCCCCATTTGCGGGATGGACTTAATACCTGTATCAACTGACAGGGGCAGGGAGGATCATGACCCGATGGTATTGCGCATGAGTCCGGAAGCAATTGCAATGGCCTCTGTTCAAACTTCCAGGGTTGAGAAAGCAGAAGCTGAAAAAGTCCTTGAACTTACCGGTAAGGTAAGGTATAATGAACAATCGCTTTCCAGCGTAACTTCAAGCTTCCCTGGCAGGGTAGAAGAGCTTTATGTAAATTTTACCGGACAGCAGGTGAGCAAGGGTGAACCCCTTGCACGTGTCTATTCACCAGAGTTGGTTACTGCACAGAAAGAGCTTTTGGAGGCTGCAGGTATGAAAGATACATATCCTTCACTTTATGAATCTGCAAGGGAAAAGCTAAGGCAATGGAGGTTGAGCGAAGGTCAGATTGATGAAATAGAAAAGAGCGGCAGTGTAAAATCGCATTTTAATGTGCTTGCATCCAATAACGGTACAGTTACCGGAAGAATGGTTGCAAACGGCGATTATGTAGGCACAGGCACTGTTTTGTTTGAGATAGCAGATCTTCGCACAGTATGGGTGATGGTTGATGCATACGAAAGTGACCTGGCATGGATAGGGACAGGTGACAGGGTGGAATTCAGGGTGCCTGCAATTCCAGGTGAGGAGTTCTCCGGGAGTGTCGGATTTATTGATCCGGTTATAGATGACGGATTGCGTACAGCCCGTGTTAGGGCGGAGGTGTCCAATCCCGGATTAAAACTGAAACCCGGAATGTTTGTAAATGCACGGATCACCTCACGCATAAGGGGCGGGGAGCAGTCACTTCTCATACCACGTACAGCACTTCTGTGGACAGGTAAAAGGTCTGTTGTGTATGTAAAAGTGTCCGGCAGTGAAGAGCCTGCTTTTGAAATGCGGGAGGTAGTTATCGGTCCCCGAATGGGAGAAAAATACCTTATCGAAAGCGGACTTGATGAGGGGGAGGAGATAGTGACAAACGGGGTATTTGCTGTAGATGCGGCTGCGCAGCTAACCGGCAATTACAGCATGATGTCAAGGCCACCGGTTAAAACGTATGAAGTGCCGGAACAGTTCAGAAGTCAGCTTACCGGTGTTGCAGAAGAGTACTTTCGTATAATGAATGCGCTTGTGGAATCCGATCCGGCAGCGGCAGCTTCAGCAACAGAAGACCTGGTTTCTGCGCTGGGGAGGACGGATATGTCGCTGCTTGAGGATGAGCCTCACCACAGTTGGATGGAGATACTGAAAGGCCTGACTTCTTCCTCAGAGAAGATCATTGATGCAGGCGACCTGGAAGAGCAGCGAATCCATTTTGAAATGTTGTCTGATAACATGATAGAAGCAGTTGAGTATTTCGGAGTACTGATAGAGAGGGTTTACAGGATGTACTGTCCGATGGCATTTGATGATAAAGGTGCATACTGGCTCAGTAATGAGGATGAGGTGCTGAACCCCTATTTCGGGGATGCAATGCTTCGCTGCGGGGAAATTACCCAAACATACCGAAAAGGTTCAAGGGTGTTTGAAATGGAGGAGGAAGCCCCGGCACCACCGGAAGAGCACGTACATTAAATATTCCTTTAAGACAAAAAAAGAATAATTTATAATTAACTAAAAGATCAAATATTATGAAAACAATAATTCTAAGACCAATAATCGCATTTTTCACATTTGCGGCGACCATGATTCTTTTTGCTTCCTGCTCCGGCGGTCAGCAAGAACGGGATGTTCAACAGGAAGCTCATGATCATAGTGACCTGACAGTGCAAAGTGAAGGGACTATTACTTTTTCTGATGAAAACCTTGGGAAAGCATTTCAGCATTATATTCGTATAAAAGATGCACTGGTAAATTCCGATGCCCGGGAAGCGCGCAGTGCTTCAGGAGAGCTTGTTCAATCGCTTAAATCTCTTGAAGGACCGGCCAACCTTGTCAGCTATGCAGAACATATTTCAAACACAGATGATCTGGATGTACAGAGGGAGGCTTTTTATCCCCTCAGCACCGGTTTTGCTGAACTTATAAAAGAGAGTCCCCCGGAGACCGGACAGGTTTATATTCAAAATTGTCCCATGGCTTTTGACGATGAGGGAGCTTATTGGATTGCTGCTGAGACAGAGATAAACAACCCATATTTCGGTGATGCAATGTTGAGGTGTGGTTCCGTAACCGGGGTTATTGAATAAACAAATAACCTGGTCACTGTCTGGCAAGAGAAAGGTGTTTTGTTTATATTTGACGCAGAATACCCTGTTTGCTTCCCGACTCTTTTCTATAAAGAATCATTTTTTTGATAATATATTTTATATAAATTTCGTTTATAAAACAATCCTACAAAAATGGTAGGATAAAAAAATGTTGAATCCAAAGTCGTGCAAAGACTCATGAGGCCGGCTAATTAAAGTATTCACTTATGAAGATGAACACCAAAGTACGGTACGGTCTAAGAACCGCAATTGAACTGGCTTCGAAAAAACCCGGGGAAGATATTTATCAAAAGGATATTTCAATGAACCAGGAAATATCCTATAAATATCTGGATCAGATAATTGCCGGGTTAAGGTCAGCCGGACTTGTTACTACTGTTTCAGGGAAAAAGAGCGGATATATACTTGCAAGGGAACCAGGTAATATTTCTGTATATGATATTTTCACAGCCTTTAATCCCGGTCTTGCTGTTGTTGAGTGCCTGTCTGATGAGGTGATTTGCAAGAGGGAAGGTAAGTGCGCTGCAAAATACTTCTGGGAAGAACTGAATGATGTTGTTGAAAAGCACTTGAAATCTGTAACAATCAAAGACCTGCTAATGAAACAGGTTGAAATTAACAAGCAGTTGGCAGAATAATCTGCTATTGCTCATTTAATTTAAATAACTAAAAAATTTACAATTATGCATACTATAGCCATAAAACTGATTTTAGTTTTCTGCAGCTTTTTGCTGGTAAATGAACTTAAAGCTGATAATGAAACTTACAGGCCTGCACCGGGTTCGTATATTGTTGTGAAAGGCACATCTACGCTGCAGAGCTGGGAGATGAGATCTGAAAATCCAGTAAGTGAAGTAGTTTTCCGAATCGATGAGGAAGGCAATCCCGAGTCTCTCGAATCCGTGGTATTCAGATTGAATAAAAAAAGTCTGGAAAGCAATAGCTCAGGCCTTAACCGCAAGGCATACGAATCTTTGGATGCCGACCGGTATCCGGAAATTGTTTTTACCGCCGAGGGTAATGGGAACCTGGTTAAACAAGGCAATAATTATGAGGTTACCACATCGGGAGAACTCAATATTTCAGGCGTTACACGCCGGATCACGGTAAATGCCACCTGTTCAAACAATGATGAAGCCAGACTGGTCTGTTCGGGGTCTCAGAAGCTCAAAATGACCGATTTTAATGTTGACCCTCCAGTAGTGATGTTTGGTGCCCTCCGTGCCGGTGATGAGATTACAGTAAACTACACGATTATATTTGAAAGATGATACCGGAATTTCCTCATCTTTTTCACTTTATAATATAGTTATCCGGTGAAATAAAAATAGAATAATGGGATGAGCACTGTTTTATTATACGGGTTTCTTTTGAGTGTTTTATTACCTTTTCAGGAATTACCTCCAGTTCCTGAAAAGGTCTGGGATGTGGAAAACAAATCCCGGCTGGTAATAAAAGGGGAATCAAACCTGAACAGTTTCAGTTGTGAGGTGGACAGGTACTACAGTGCCGACCGGCTCAGGCTGCATTCAACACCTCACGATCATTTCCGCTTTTCAGATAACAATATAATAATAAATCTTATGGAGTTTGATTGCGGCAGGAAACTTCTGACAAGGGATTTCAGGCAAACACTCAATGCAGATACCCACCCGGAAATATTAATAAGTTTTTTGACACTTGACCGCCTGCCACAAAAAAACAAGTCAGATGAGATGATCCCCGGTATGCTGAAAATCACTATTGCGGGTGTTACAAAAGAAGTAATGATCAGTTTTAAGATCAACAATACCGGAAATGGAACTATACACCTGAAAGGGGTGCAGAATTTTCTTTTCTCCGATTTCGGGCTGGAGCCGCCTTCAAAAATGATGGGGCTAATTAATGTGAAAAATGAGCTGGAGGTTTTGTTTGACCTTGTAATCAAGGAAACTGAATGAACAATTTTGAAATAAAACTGAATAACCTATTAATAAACATAAAGTAAACCAAATAACTTAAAGTGATTATGAAAAAATTTAATATCCTGATTCTATTGACAATATTGATATCAGTAACTGCTTCAGCACAGGAAATAAGAGTGCAAAACCTTCGTTCAAATGACCAAAGGGGGATCAATATTTTTGAAGATCCTGTTAAAGATACAGTTGTTTACGATGGGTTCACTGTTCGCGTCGGTGGAGATTTTGCCATGCAATTCCAGGGAATTGATCAAAGCAATGATGCCGGGTCACTCGTTGAACTTGGCACCGACTTTAATTTACCTACAGCCAATCTGAACCTGGATGTTCAATTGCTGGACGGTATGAGGATGCATCTCAGAACATATCTTTCATCCAGGAATCATGTCGATGCATGGATAAAAGGAGGTCATTTTCAAATATCCAATCTGGAATTTATTAGTCCCGGATTCCTGGAAGATCTGATGCAGTATGCTACCGTAAGGGTCGGTCTCGATGAAATTAACTACGGTGATGCACATTTCAGGCGTTCTGACAATGCCAGGGCAATTTACAATCCTTTCGTCGGGAATTATATTATGGACGCATTTGTAACTGAAGCATTCGGTGAAATCACCCTCTATAGAAACGGTTTACTGGCAGTTGCCGGAATTTCAAACGGGAAAATGAATCAGAGTGTGGTTGTTGGTGAAAACAGTGACAATAAACCTTCTTTTTACGGTAAACTCGGTTTTGACAGAGATTTTGGCGAAGATTTGAGGGTTAGACTAACCGGCTCCTGGTACTTGAATAACGGCACTACAACCGGTACCTGGCTTTATGGCGGGGACCGTGCCGGAGCCAGATATTACAACGTTCTTCATACAGAAGATGAAGGAGGAAACTTTGATGGAAGATATAATCCTCGTTTTACAAAACTTCTTGCTTTTCAGGTCAATCCTTTTGTAAAGTACGGAGGACTTGAATTCTTTGGAATATTTGAGCATGCAAACGGGAGAAATGAATTTACAGACCCGGAAGATAAGGAGGGAGCTTTTACCCAGCTTGCGGGAGAGCTGATCTACCGGTTTGGTACTGATGAGAATTTTTTCATTGCAGGAAGATATAACACAGTTGAAGGGAAAATGAGGGAGAGCCACACCAGTGATTTGAAGATAAACAGGTTCAATATTGGAGGGGGATGGTTTATAACGAAAAATGTCGTAACCAAGATCGAATATGTTCATCAGAACTACGATGGTGATGCATGGACAGGCAGGTTTGCCGGTGCAGAGTTCAGTGGTTTCAATATTGAGGCTGTAATAGGGTTTTAGAACTTTTAAATCGGAGAACTGTTATATTCCCGGGACTAATCCCGGGAATATTTTTTTATATGACTATCTTGAAAAAGCAGTACTTTCCGGCATCCTTAAGTATTGTTTTACTTGCAGGGGGGATAGCACTTAACTATTTTGAGGCGGATTTTTTCACAGGTAACCTCCCCTTAATATGGTATGGAGTTGCCTATTTGGCTGTTGGCTCACCCCTGATTAAAAAAGCATTTGAGAAACTTTTTGAACTTGATTTTGCAAATGAGTTTTTCCTGATGTCTGTGGCAACCCTGGGTGCGTTTGTAATAGGTGAGTATGCTGAAGCGGTTGCCGTTGTGCTTTTTTATGAAATAGGTGAACTCCTTCAGGAAAAGGCCGTCAACCGTGCCAGGGGAAATATCCGTGCACTTTTGGATCTCAGGCCTGTCCGCGCCACAGTCAGCAGAAACGGTAAATGGGTGGTTGTTAAACCTGAAGATGTTGAACCGGGTGAACTGTTGCTTGTGAAACCGGGGGAGAAGGTGCCGCTTGACGGAATACTTGATTCAGAGAGTGCTTCTTTAAATAATTCAGCTCTGACGGGTGAAAGCAAGCCTGCCCATTTAAAAAAAGATGACACCGTATTTGCAGGGGCATTAAATCTTGATAGAGCTATAAATGTAAATGTTACAAGGGTTTACAGTGAAAGCTTATACTCCCGCCTTCTCAGTCTGGTGCAGGAAGCGGAAACGAAAAAAGCACCAACTGAAAGGTTTATACGCAGGTTTGCAAGGTATTATACCCCGGCGGTTATGTCACTTGCATTATTAATAATATTCCTGCCCTGGCTTTTTATGGAAGCCTACAGTTTTAAAAACCAGGTTTACAGGGCACTTGTGTTTCTTGTCATTGCATGCCCGTGTGCCCTTTATATTTCAATTCCCCTGGGTTATTTCGGTGGTATAGGTGCTGCATCCAGAAACGGAATATTGTTTAAAGGGGCTGACTTTATTGACAGAATGCGCAATCTTCGCACATTATTGATTGATAAAACCGGCACCCTCACCAAAGGAGTTTTTTTAGTCCGGGAGCACAAATCTTTTCATTTTGACGAAAAATAAGTGCTGAAACTTGTAACAGCACTTGAATCCCGCTCAAATCACCCTGTGGCCAAAGCTATTCTTGAGTATTCCGGTAATAATATCCCCTTTTTAACTGTAGAAGATGTGACCGAAATCCAGGCGCACGGAATAAAAGGTGTGGTTGACGGAAAAGAGGTTGTTGCCGGGAATAAAAGAATGATGGACAGATTCAATATCAATATTGAAAGTATTGATTTCCCTGCAATGGTAACACCGGTTCATGTTGCCATTGAGGGGAAATATGCCGGTTTTTTCACAATTTCCGACGAGATCAAACCGGATGCAACAGATGCTGTTAAAAGACTAAGAAGAAAGGGTGTCAGGGAGATTGTGATGCTTTCCGGTGATAATGAGCTGCTTACCCGTGATGTTGCTTCACAGTTGGGTATAGATCATGCCCATGGTGGACTTTTACCTGAGGAGAAGGTAGAGATAGTCAGGGAGTACATAAGTCGCGGCAAGGGAGTTGTTGTGTTTGCCGGTGACGGTATAAATGACGCCCCCTCAATTGCTTTGGCAGATGTGGGCATTGCTATGGGTGCAATGGGCAGTGACCTTGCAATTGAAACAGCCGATGTGGTCATACAGACTGACCAGCCTTCAAAAATAGCATCTGCTGTAAGTATAGCACGCAGAACCAACTTAATTGTCTGGCAGAACATTTTACTTGTATTTTCAGTTAAACTACTTTTTATTTTACTGGCTGCTTACGGTGTTGCATCTATGTGGGAGGCGGTGTTTGCCGATATGGGGGTTGCACTTGCAGCAATATTCAATGCTATCAGGATACAACGAAAAAGATATGATTCCTGAAAGCATATTGAACTTAAAAGACTATTTTCTTAAAATAAAACCTGTTATGGTTTCCTGAATAATTTTTTTAAATCCCATTCTATACTGGATTTTTCCTGAGGGAAAAGAAGAATTCTACTCCGCCTTCTTCCCTGTTTTTGACCGAAATTTCACCCTGGTGAAATAGAACCGCATTTTTTATGATTGCCAGTCCGAGCCCGGTACCCCCCGATTTCCTGCTGCGCCCTTTATCAACCCTGTAAAAGCGTTCAAATACCCGCCCTATGTCCTTTTCCGGTATACCTGTACCGGTATCGTAGTAGGAGAGGTAATAGTAGTTCTCATCCTCAAAGTAACAATCCAGTCCTGCCGTTATATTCTCTCCTGCATGTACAATGGTGTTCTCAAAAAGGTTTTGAAAAATTGAATAGATAAGTGAATAGTTGCCTCTAACAGCTAACCTGTCAGTTATGTTGACCTTTGTTAAAATATTTTTCTCCCTGAATTTAGGTTCGAGGTTTTCAGTGATGTCGGTCACTATTTCTTTGATCTTTATTTCATTGTTGTCAATTGTAACTGCTCCCTCTTCTATCCTGTTCAATACAGATATGTCTGATATGAGCTCGGACAACCTGATTGCCTGTTTGTAAGCTTTATCTGCAAAATAGGCCTGTTTCTGCCTGTCAAGCTCCTTATTGCACGTTATTGTTTCAAGGTACCCCGTAATGGAACTTACCGGGGTTCTCAGCTCATGTGCTATATTGCTGGTGAGTTGCTGCTTGATGTTTTTTTCCTGTTCATGCGAAGTAATATCATTTACGGATATTTCAAATGTCTTGTCGGAAAAGATTATAACATGCACAGAAAAATACTTACCTCTTTTATTGATACGGAAAGTTTTGGAAGGTAGCTCGGTTTGAAGGAATGCAACCTCTTCTGACAGGTTCTTGTCAATAAATGAATTGGTTTCATTGAATTCCGGCAGCCTGAAAACCTGCTCTGGATTTAATGCGGGCTTGTCTGATATGTAATTTATATTTTGTATGAAAAGGCTGTTTGATAAAATTTTGGTTTTTTGTGGTGAAAAGATTGCTATCCCCTCCCTTGATATATAAAGGTGCCTTATCAGCTTTTCTTTCTCCATGTTTATTGCATCCCTTGTTTTTTGGAGGTTGCCGTATATCCTTACAATTTGTTTGCTGATTATGCCAAGCTCATTATCAGGAAACTCCATTTCGGGGTCAATCAGTTCATCCCTGCCTGCCTTGACTGCAAAATTTTTCAGCCTTGAGAGAGTCTTGCCAAATTTACCTGAAATATAAACAAGCATGATGGTCATAATAAAAAAGAGTATTATGATCACTATGAAGAACATCTTTTCAGCCTGAAGGAATGATTTGATGTCCATATCGTAATCGATGGCACTGCGAACGAAATAGTTGTTGTAACGTTTTGCAAAGTAGTAATAAGGTGTACCGGTTGATACCGATTCGCGAATATTGGTGCCCTGGCCGTTTTGTATTGCCATCTCTATTTCAGGTCTTCCAAGATGGTTTTCCATATACTCGACTTTTTCCACGTCAGTGTCGTATATCACCCGGCCATTTTCATCTATCAGGGTTATCCTGAGATTTTCATTCCCCATAATGCTGTAAAGGGAATCCAAAAGTGAATATTCCCCTTTTTCATGGAGGTGATTGTGATTAACAAAGTTGTGGACAATTCCGGTATAGTTTTCGAGATTGCTGTTCAGCAGTTCCCTCTTGAAGTTGCTCTCCCTTTTATACTGCAGCATTGTTATAGTAACAGTGAAAACTGCAAAAACAAGAAAGAAATAGAAAAAAAGCTTCTTTTTGTACATCTTTTTATATTTATAGGTCAAAGGGGCTCAAAGTTAGCCGGAGGTTTTCAGGGGTTTGCTGCGGGTCAGCCTGCATTAAAATAGTAACCGTAGCCCGGCCTGCTGGAAATGAGCTTTCCGTATTCTCCCAGCTTTTTTCTCAGTCTGGTTATATGGACATCTACAGTTCTCTGGTTTACAATTACTTCATAGCTCCATACACGGTCAAGTATCTCTTCCCTTGAAAATATCCTCTCCTTGTTGTCCATCAGCAGGTAAAGAATTTCAAACTCCTTCCTGCTCAGGTTAATAATTTTTTCGCCTACTGTAAGCCTTTTACGTTCGGTGTCAAGTTCCAGTTCCTTTATACTTATTTTATTTTCAGTATGTGCGGTCTTTATGCCTGAACGCTGTATTACCGCTTTCACCCTGGCAATAACCTCCTTTATTGCAAATGGTTTGGCAATGTAGTCGTCTGCACCGAGGCTGAATCCGGTAAGTGTGTTATCTTCACCGTCTTTTGCGGTTATAAAGAGTATGGGAACGGTTAGCTTCATCTCCTGCCTGATCATTTTTGCAAGCTTGAATCCGGATATTTTTCCCATCATTACATCAAGTAAAATGAGTTGGTATGATTTGATATTTTTCTTTAGTGCTTCCTCTGCAGAGTAAGCAACATCCACTTCATATCCTTCACCCTCAAGGTTGAACTGGAGTATTTCACACAAGTCTTCTTCGTCGTCAATAACAAGTATCCTGACTGCCATAGGTCAATCATTTTTTCCGGGGGATTTGTAATCCGGCCGGTTTTCAATTTCAGAAATATCGGAATGCCTTACATCTTCCCCCTTAAGGTAGTAAATGGAAGCTTCCGCAACGTTTGTGGCCTGGTCGGCTATTCTTTCAATATTTGATACAATAATTTTAATGTTAATAAAGTTACTCAATGTTTGTGAATCACCGAATTTACCTTTGCTCTTTTTAATGATCTTTTTGATCATTTTGTTGTTTATCTCGTCAATTACATCATCATTCTTGAGAGTCCAGACCGCATATTCCATGTCGTTATTGAGAAAGGAAAGAACTGATTTTTCAACCATGCTTGATGTCATTCCAAGCATATTGGAGATTACATCAATAAATTCATTAAGGTTTGGCTGCTGTTTTAATTCGGAAAGGATGCGCAAAATTTTCAATGACATGTCTCCAATGCGCTCCAGGTTTATAGAAAGCCTGTAACATGCAATCACAAACCTGAGCTCAGAAGCAACAGGCTTGTGCAAACTTATTATATTGGTAAATTCATTGCTGATCTTGATTTCATATTCATCAATTGACCTTTCAACTTTCCGGAAGTGGTTCTTTTTTTCTTCACTTATTTCAATGTCCCCGGAAAGAATATTGTCTAGCTCACGAAGCTGACCCAGAACAAGTTCAGACATCTTTTCTACATCTTCCCTGATGTTTTGTATTGCATTTTCTTTCTTGATGTTCATTTGTGTAATAGTTAGTAAAAGTAATATATATTATCCGAATTTTCCTGTTAAGTACTCTTCAGTTCTTTTATGTGCAGGATTTGTGTACATCTTTTCAGTTTCCCCGAACTCGATAAGCTCCCCGAGGAAAAAGAATCCTGTATAATCGCTTACCCTTCCGGCCTGCTGCAGGTTGTGGGTCACAATTACAATTGCATAGTTTTTTTTAAGCTCATGTATCAGATCTTCAATTTTGGAAGATGACTGCGGGTCAAGGGAACTGGTAGGCTCATCCATCAGCAGGACTTCCGGTTCAATTGCAAGTGCCCTTGCAATGGAAAGCCTTTGCTGCTGTCCGCCGGAAAGGCTGCCACCCGGACTGTTAAGCCTGTCTTTAACTTCGTCAAAAAGTGCTGCCTGGGTCAGGGCTTTTTCACAAACCTCGTTCAGTAGTGCCTTATTCCTGATCCCCACCAGCTTGAGACCGGCAACCACATTATTGAAAATTGACATTGTTGGAAAAGGAGTGGGTTTCTGGAATACCATTCCAATTTTTCTTCTTATGGTAACCGGGTTTACTTTTGGATTGTAAATATTGTTGCCGTCCAGAAGCACTTCTCCTGTTACCGATGCGTTCCTTGTCAGGTCGTGCATACGGTTCAGTGCCCGCAGGAACGTTGTTTTACCGCATCCCGAGGGTCCAATAAGGGCTGTAACCCTTTCGTTGTATACAGGCAATGAAATATTTTTCACAGCACTAACCTTTCCGTATTTAACATTCAGGTTCCTTGTCTCCATTCTGACAGGATAGGCCCCGTTTTCACGGTTAGTAATATTTACCACTTCATTTTCTTTTGAGAGTCCGGTTACCTGTATTTTTTTGTTTTTAAGCATTGTTTCCATAAAATTATTCAGTTTTTCAGTCTTCTTTTTTCACCCTTGTCAGGAACCTTGCAGTTATGAAAAGTGTTATAACAAATACCAGCAGGACAATACCTGCAGCCCAGCCCATTGCATGCCATTCTTTGTATGGACTGATCGCCAGGCTATAGAGCCTTTGGGGTAAAGTATCAACCGGCCCTAAGATCATTCCCGTCCAGTGCCTCGGAAGGTAGTTATTGCCGAAAGATGTGAACATAAGCGGTGCTGCCTCACCTGCAGCACGTGCAAAGGCAATAAGGAATCCCGTTACAAGTCCGGTACGGGCAGCCGGCATTACTGTTGAAAGGACAACACGCCAGCGGGGCAAACCGATGGCAAGTCCTGCTTCCCGTATTGACCAGGGGATGTTCATAAGTGCGCTTTCAGTAGACCTGGCTATTATGGGGATCATTACAAAAGCAAGTGCAAATCCTCCGGCCAGTCCTGAAAAGGTACCCATTGGTTTCACAATAAGTGCAAATGCCAGCAGTCCCTTAAGAATAGCAGGCATACCATTCAAAGTATCATTAATTATTCTTAAGGGAGGATTGAGTTTGTGATCGGGATATTCAGATAAAAGTATTCCGGCTCCAAGTCCTACAGGTGCTGCTATTATCAGTGCGATCAGGTCAACAACCGCTGTCCCCAGAATTGTATGTATCAGTCCGGTAGGCCTTCCCTGCATCGCCCTGGCAGGAGAACCCAGTTCCTCGGTAAAGAATTCCCAGTTCAATGCACTTATTCCGTTAACAATAACGTAGCCAATAATGATAAGCAAGGGAACCATAACCAGGATAGTGCTTAGTAAAAGAAGTCCCACCATGAACCTGTCCCACAGCCTCCTTTGAAAAAGTGTTTTATTTTCAGGAATGCTTCTCATGCTACCTGTCCTCCGGATATTGAAAGTTTACGGGTTATATATGCTGCAAGCAGATTTACGATAAGTGAGATAACAAATAATACGAAACCTATTGCCATAAGGCTTGACAAGTGGAGACTGCCGACTGCTTCACGAAATTCGTTTATGATAACGGAAGGCATTGTTGCAGCAGGCCCCATAATTGAGAAGGGAAAATTGTTCTTGTTGCCTATAAGCATGGCAACAGCCATTGTCTCACCTATAGCCCTTCCGAATGAAAGAATAGCCCCTGCAAGAATACCGCCACGGGCATATGGTATTACAGCCATTCTTATTACTTCCCAGCGGGTGGCACCCAAAGCCCAGGCAGCTTCACGCTGCTCTTTCGGAACCTGTCTTATGGCATCCCTTGTTAGTGCTGTAGTGTAAGGAATGATCATCAGGGCAAGTATTATTATGGCGGATGCCATTCCGTATCCCATAGGATTACCCAGCACTGGTAAAAGTGACGGGTAGTGCTCTGCTGCCCAGTTAAAAACCGGTAAATAGACTTTTTCTCTCATCCAGGGTGCAAAAACGAATATACCCCATATACCAATAACAACACTTGGAATTGCAGCTATTAGGTGCACCAGGTTTTCTATTATGTTCCCAAGCCACCGGGGTGCATATTCGGCAATGAAAATTCCTATGGCCATAGCAGGGAAAAATGCAATTAGGAGGGCGGCAACACTTGTAACAATAGTTCCGAAAATGAAAGGTAATGCTCCAAAGATCAACTGAATACCCGGGTCCCATGTTGTACCCCTTAGGAAGCCCCAAAAACCGAACTCCCCGAAAGACAAACTCCCTTCACCGTACAGCACCCAGGCCATTGACAATGAAAGGAAAATTATGGATAATCCCAGAATAACTGCAGCTGATAAAAAAATCCTGTCGCCCAGCCAGCGATAGATTATACCAACAGGTTTTTTTAAAACATTGTTAATCTGTTCTTCTTTTTTTTTCATTCGTATAAACAAGTTTTAAAAAAATACCGGGGTGAACGGGTAAACCGCACATCCCGGTATTGAAATCTCAGCTCAGATCAGTTCTCTTTTTTTCAGCACTTCCCTTCCAATACTCTCTCCTCTCCATTTTATCCGGCTTATCATTTCAAAACTCCTTTCATTAGCCGCTTCGGGTAATCTCGCATATCCCAGTCCTTCCGAAAGCTCCTGGCCTTCTGTTATTGCCCAGACAATGAATTCTACAAGTTCTTCCGCTTCCTCACGGCTGTTTATTGCATTATTCATATCCAGGTTCTCGTGAACAAGCATCCAGGCAAAACCGGCAATTGGATATCCGTTGGGAGCCGGTGTGTTTGTAAAAAGCACCCTTGTATCTTCCGGCAGGTCAATGTTGGCAGCTTCAGTTGTAGCAGCGAAACTTGGCTCAATTGTGTTCCCTGAAGAATTGACTATGAAACCATAAGACATGTCGTTGAGCAATGCATATGATAAGCTGTTGTATCCAATGGCGCCCGGTGTGTTAATTACTGCACCCGCTACCCCTTCATTACCGTTGCCTCCAATACCTGCAGGCCAGTTAACGCTCGTTCCGAAACCGATTCTGCTTCTCCATTCGTCAGATACCCTGGAAAGAAAGCTGGTGAAGATGTTAGTCGTACCTGATCCGTCTGAGCGGTGAACCAAAGTAATTGGGAGGTTCGGGAGGTCTTTCCCGGGGTTAAGTGCAGCTATTTTAGGATCGTTCCACCTTGTTACCCTTTCCATGTATATATCCACAATTAGCTCACCGTCAAAAACAATTCCTTTTTCCATTCCCGGAACGTTGTAGGTAACAACTACATCAGCCAGGGTAATTGGCAGGTTGAATCCCTTGCCTTTGGTTTTGG
>PUMT01000234.1 GCA_003551495.1 Bacteroidota bacterium | reverse complement strand
AGTGTCATGGTCAGAACGGCATCATCTCCCACTACCCTGCGCACCATTCGTGCAAGTTCGGCTTCAGGCCTGGGAACACCCACAACAGCCATTGAACCGTGAACAGCAAGGTGAACGCCGTCAAAAGGGCCTTTCTCCTTCAGATCATCTATCATTTTGGATGTGAAGTACTCCCAAGCCTCGGGAGTGTTCCAGCTTCTGGCAGAGCCGCCAACCGGGCCTCCGTCGGGTGAGGTTATCCCGACCAGCTCGACTCCAGTGTAGGCAGTCATTCTTTGTTCAAAACCACCGGTATAACCGGTAGTCCTGCCCAGCAACCGGTCAGTCGTGTCACCTGTTGCCAGCCACGCGTCAAGATCGGCGGGATCAGGGCAGTATGTACATGTTTCGTGACTAAACCTGAGTACAGCTATACGGTAATTGTCATCCCTTGCCGGTATCAAACGTTCCGATACTCTTTGCGAAAAGAGTGGAGGAGAAATAAGCAGCATTATAAGGATGAATAATAAAGATTTTAAAATTCTGGTTTTCATAGGAGAGATTTTTTATGAGTATAATACCGGAAATCAATTATTAAAAATAACCGGAAAGATTTCTTCAAATATACACTCAGGAAGCCGTAAAGTCAAATTTGCGCAACTTTCAGTAAACGGAAATTATTTGCCTTTAGCCTTATTTTTAACTATTTTGGTAGTTTTCAACTATTAACATATCTACTAACATGGAAGAGTTAAAGATATCGGAAAGGGTTGCCCGGTCAAAGCAATCTTCCACCGTTGGAATTGCAGATATTGCCACCCGGCTAAGGGAGGAAGGGCAAAAAGTCTATGATTTTTCCGCTGCCAGGGCTTTTGAGCCTACCCCGTCATACATTATGGATGAGGCAGTCAAAGTCATGAAACAAGGCGATACCCACCAGACAATGGCAAAAGGAACAAAAGCATACAGGGAGGCAATAGCGGAAAAACTGAGGAGGGAAAACGGTATTTATGCAGACCCGGAAAAAGAGATCATTGCTACAATGGGTGTGAAACAGGGACTTACAATATCCCTTCTTGCACTTATAAACCCGGGTGATGAGGTAATTGTGGAAGACCCCTGTTTCCCCAGCTACAAACAGCTTATAAGTTATATGGGAGGAGTACCTGTTGCAGTGCCGCTCAGGACTGAAAACAGGTTCAGGTGGGACAGGGTTGAACTTGAAAAGGCGATAACCGCCAGAACAAAAGCAATACTGCTGAACACACCCCAAAACCCGACCGGTGTAGTACATACACCTGATGACATTGAAATGGTAGCTTCAGTTGCATTAAAGCACAATCTTTATGTTATTACTGATGAAGTGTATGAGAGGCTGACATGGGGAGGCAGGCAGCATAACAATATCTGCAAGCTGGACGGGATGAAGGAGCGGACTGTAACGCTGACAAGCCTTACAAAAAGCTTCTCAATGGGTGGCTGGAGAATCGGTTACATTTACGCACCGGAAATAATTGTAAGCTCACTTTACAAGCTTCAGCAACATTTGATAACAAGCTGTAACTCCTTTGTTCAGGCAGCCGCTGCCCTTGCATTCAGGGAACCGCCCCGCATGGAGGTTCTTGATTACTGGAAGGAATGGGAGGAAAAAACCAATTATGTTGCCCGTGAACTGAACAGGATCCCGGAGATAAAATGTCCCGTTCCCGAAGGAGCATTCTTTGTTTGGGCTGATATCAGTAAACTGAGTATCCCGTCGAAAGAGTTTGTTGAAAAGCTGCTGAAGGAGGAAAAGGTAGCGCTGGTTCATGGTTCATCATTCGGTAGTAACGGCGAAGGTTACGTAAGGATGACCTGCTCCAAAACGTGGGAGGACAATCGCGAAGGCCTGGAAAGAATTAAAAGTTTTATCCGGAAATTAGTCTGATTCTCACCTCCTCACCAGACTGTAATAGTTTAGAATGATATTTGGCAAAAGTGGCCGGAACTGCAAAAAACTGATTGTTTTAAAAAAACTGACACCGACCTGTTAATATTTTTGCAGAAATGAAAATCCCATGATAATATAGTCATGGTAAGATACATAAAGCCAGTTTTAAATTTTATATTTTCCTATGAGAAAAATTGCTGAATTGTATAAGAAGTACAGGAACTTGTCACTTGGTACAAGGATCATGATATTCATGGGGATAGGTACTGTTGCCGGGGTTATTTTCGGAGAGGAAGCGGTGGCAGTCCAGCCTTTGGGTGATTTGTTCATTAGGTTGCTGCTTATGGCTGCAGTACCACTTGTATTTTTCAATTTGCTGAACGGATTGACAGGACTAACAGATTTAAAAAGCCTTGGGAGGATTGCGGGGAAGATTGCCTTTTTCTTTGTAGGCACCTCGGTTGTATCGTTCACACTTGCATACTTTGTATTCAATGCCATTCAGCCCGGTAAGGGATTTGACCTTCAGGGGGACGCTCCGGAGGAAATCGGTGAAATGCCGAATGTTGTGGAAATGCTGCTTGAAATGGTACCCGAGAATGTTTTTCAGGCATTTGCAGAGACCAACATGGTACAGATAGTAATATTTGCAGTATTGCTGGGCATAACGGTTATCACTATGCCCGACAAATACCGGCAGCCTTTTTCAAAAGGACTGGAAATGCTGGCAAAGCTTTTCAGGGAACTTGTCAACCTTGTCCTAAAACTCAGTCCGCTCGGAATAGGCGCCCTTATGGCAGCCACTTTCGGCGAGTATGGCGCCCGGATGTTCGGTCCGCTTGCATATTTCCTTGGCGGGGTATGGGGAACCCAGATCATCATGATAGGAATTTTCCTTTTGTTGCTTCTGGTATTTACCGGAATGACCCCGGGACACTTTTTCAAGAAAACGGGCTCAGTTTATGCAACTGCCCTTGCAACCTGCAGCAGTTGGGCTACAATGGTAGTAAGCCTTGAAGTAGCCGAAGACAAGCTCAGGCTTCCAAGGCATATCTATTCCTTTACCCTGCCTATGGGAACCCAACTGAACAAGAACGGAACCACAATAATGCTGATGGGTGTTCTGCTATTTACCGCACAGGCATCCGGTGTAACCTTTGACCTGCCAACCATAATTACAATTATTTTCATAGGATTGTTGCTGGAGACAGGGTCGGGCGGCATACCTGGCGGCGGACTTGTAATTGCCCTGATCTTTGTAAGGGCATTCAACCTTCCACTTGAGATTGCTGCAATAGTTGGAGGAATTTACAGGCTTGTCGATATGGGCAACACAACCACAAACGTAATGAGTGACATTGTGGGGACAATTATTGTCTCACACCAGGAGAATAAAAGGGACAGAAAAAAACAATAATTGAGAGGGAAATTATTCAACAATTGAGTTGAGGATCATTTCGATGAACTGACTGAATTCATCACCCGTTTCCATCCATCTTACAACAACTACAAGATCATTTTCCCTGTCAACATAAATACGGTTACCTGAACCAGAATGATAAAAAGCCGTTTCAGGGGCTGCCGGGATCAATCTTTGACCGGTATTAAGCACCCAGTTGATAAAGCCCCGGTCATCCCTTATATCTGTTGGGGTTTCAGCTTTTTCAAACCACTCTTTTGAAATCAACTGTTCCCCGTTCCATTCCCCCCTGTGGAGGGTAAACAATCCAAACCTTGCCAGATCAGGTGCATTGATCCACATGCTGCCTCCCCAACCTCCTCCGGAAGAAGCTCCCTGCATCATGCGGCCGTCAATCTCTATCCAGGCATTGTCATACCCCTTCCACCTCCATGTAGCCGAAGCACCAATCCTGTCCATTACATGCTCTTTCAGCGCCGAGGGAAGAGGTTTTCTCCAGACCTGCATAGCTGCAAGTGCCAAACGTGCAGAGGTAACATTTGAATAAACATAAAATGTGCCCGGTTCCTGCAAAGGCTTGTCACGTGGTTGCCTGCGACCTTCGGCATACCAGGGCTTACCCCATACTTCCCCCTCCCACTCACTTGTCATTCTTAGCAGATGATCCCATGTAATTTTCCTGTTGTGAGGAGATGAAAAATCTTCAAGTTCGTCCTGACCCCTGACATATAAATGGACCGGATCATGAACATCCGATATAAGTCCTTTATCTACAGCCAATCCGGTCACAGCAGTTATAAAACTCTTTGTAACGCTGTAACTCATGTCAACGCGCTGAATATCACCCCACTCGGCAACTATACAGCCATTCCTTATAATTATGCCGTTCACTCCACCGTCATGATCTTTTACCGGACCTATAATTGTCCTGTGTGTATCCTCATTACCTGCACGCCATTGCTGAATGGCAAGCTCAGCCTGTGGGGGGATTGATGTTTCATTCATCTTGCTGAATTCAACAGCTTTGTTCAGGAGGGCTGAGTCCATCCCGGCTTCCTTTGGTGTAAGCCTTTTCCAGTTATTATGACCTCCCGGAGGAAAGTAACTTTCCGGTTGTGCCGATAGCTCCGGAAAAATACTTCCGTTTTCAACACATCTTGTGTCAGTCTGCCGGCTTGTTGTGGCAGGATCAAAGCTTTTTGCAGCTAAAGTTTGAACACCACTTATTTCAGCCTGTCCGGCAAGAGAAAAAATGATCACAACCGGAATAACCCTTTTGAAAAAATTAATTGAAACCATAACCCTAAATAAGATAATTTCAGTGTCCGGACTATTTTATGGAAGGGATACCATCCTGAAAACCTCGTTTCGCAGTGATGAACCTCCCACAGCGTTAGTCATAATAATTATACCTTCCCCCTTTGAAGGGTTGAACTCAGTAAGGCAACGGAAACCGGTACTGTTGGAACCTCCGTGGTGAAAACGGGTTCCTGTACTTGTTTCGAGGGCACGCCAGCTCAATCCCCAGTACACATCTTCCGAAACAGGTTCCCCTGCACGCGGAAGGCTGCCCCGTCCGGGATCATGAACAGTGGGGTTAAGCATCTCTTTCCTGCTTTCTTCTGTGAGCAGGCTGCCGGAAGATGGTGTCATCCCCATCACATCTATCAGAAAAAGTGCATATTCGGCAGGTGTTGTATAAAGGGTAAATGCAGCATTGCCCGGTTCTTCAATAATCCTCCTGTCCTCTATCACATTCCCGTCAGAATCATGGCCCGCAGAAGAAATATCCGGATAATGTTCCTCCCATATATAACTGCTCTCATCCATACCAAGGGGCTCGAACAGTTCCTTTCTCATCAGTTCGTTGAGAGGCAGGCCGGTCAAATCTTCCACCACCCTTTGACAAAACTCAAAACCTTCACCTGAATACCTGACACCGGTTCCCGGTTCAAACGACGGCAATAAAGGCTGGCTACGGCTCCAGTTGGGGAAACCAGACTGGTGCTGGAAGACCATCCTGGCAGTGATCATTTTATGCAGCGTGTCGTCAGGCGTGTCTTCAACAACCTTTTCATATGGCCTGCCATATATATCCACCAGCGGTTTGTCCAGGTCAAATTCACCCCGGTCAACCATTTTGAGAACAACATAGGCAAACGGTGCTTTAGACATTGATGCAGCCTCAAACATAGTGTAATCTGTCACCCTGTTGCCTGAGCCAGCTTCTTCCTCACCCCATGTTTTTGTCCATGCAATTTCGCCATCTTCTATCCCCGCCATGGAAACGCCCGGCACATTATTTGCAAACATTAGTCTCGGTACAAGCTCATCAAGCACTTCCGGCATCCGTTCAGGAGCATCCCCGAACAGTTCTTCAGGATCAACCCCTGCATCCAGGCGTACTGTTTCCATGAAACGTGTCATTTCGAGGGCTTTTACCAGGCCACCAACCTTTTCACGGACAAAGCGTATTTCTATTCCGGTGCCGGGGACTTTCCACATATCCCTGCCTGTCATTTCCATATGGACAGGTTCCATGTCACCCATACTGAAAAGCAGATCGTTGGTTGTTGCCTTTATCGTTACAGGCACATCCGGAGTTAAATAATACTCCATCACAACAGACTGGGAAGAATATACACAGTATGCCGAAGAGATTATCAATGCCAGGATTAACCATGTCCTTTTGAATATCCTCATTTCCAAAAACATATTAGCTGATTTTTAACTTTTTATAAACCCCATAAAACACTAATTGTTATGCGACTATATTTCTGATAGTGAGTCCAGGATCATATTGGTTAGTTCCCCGAATTCACTGCTTGAAACACTGTTTCCGCTTATATCGGTATTGACCCTGTGTACAATTATCAGATCATAATCGGGTATAACCAGTATGTAATGGCCTCTTGCACCCCTCGCTGAATAGCTTCCTTCAGGAATATCTACACCTGGCAGATGGGGATATTTGTTATAGTCTCTTGCAACCCACCACATATAGCTGTACCCGTCTCTGCTGTAAAGTGTCGCATCAGAGTGATACCGGACACTCTCCCGCACCCAGTCAGCCGGCACAATAACTTCATCCTTCCATTTACCTTCCCTGAGCATGAGGAGTCCGAACCTTGCCAGATCCCTGGCAGTAATCCTGAAAGGATAAGCTTCGTGAACAGATTCATCTCCGCTAACATACCAGCCGTCTTCTGCAGTAAAGTGCTCCATTTGAACAGGAATTGCAATGTCCTCTTCCAGTGCCCGGAACAGATCCTTACCTGTTTTCTCCATGAAAATCGTACCCAGAACATTGAAATCCCAGTTATTGTAATACCAGTGGGTTCCGGCACTCATAGTATGCCTTTCAGGCCTCAGGTCTCTCATCCCCTGAGTTTCGTACAATGCCGGATGGTATATACCGGATCTGGACTTCAGGCAGTCGCGTATTGTAGCCTGCTTTTCTTCATCCGTCAATCCTTCCACATCATCCACACCAAGTTCCTCCATCGTCTTATCAATATCAATTATACCTTCTTTTACATATCTTCCGTACATTGCGCTCAGGAAACTTTTCCTTATGGAGTGAGTGTTGTATTTTTCTTCAACTTTACCCCATTCATCCACAATAACACCGTTCCTTACAATAACTACCGCAGCAGTATTGAGTGTTTCCGAAAATTCCCTGGCCTCAGCCAGGCCTTCTGAACTGAACCCAAGATCTTCCGGCCTGTCTGCTATAGTCCAGGTTTCTCCGGGATATTCAGTCACCTGCTGGCATGAAACAGCCAGAAGCAAAATTAAAACAGAAAAGATTGCCGGATAATTTCGTTTCGTGATAGTCATATAAATAAAATCTTTAAAGTTTACTATAATTTATAACGTCTAATGACCTTCCATTGGTTTTCCGGGAAGAATTGAATCAAGTGATAATACCAAAATATCTTTTAATCTTCCCGGTTAAACACATCAGTTCAATATTGAGTTGAACAAAAGCTTGAAAGTGCCGTGCATCTGATGTCTGTGCTGAGTCCTGAAACCTATCATGATTATCTCACCTTCTCCGTAATTGACTCTGACCATTGCAGGCATATTTGCAATAATTTCTTCACCCCAGAGCCATCCGCTTTTCAGAATATTCTCATCCTTGTACCTGACTACTGTTTTATAATCATGGTTCGCCATACCTCTTTGAACTGCGAATACAGGACTGGCCCTGTAAAGAACGAATCCCTTATCGGGCATTCCGAAAGCAAGGGGGTCGGTATTGTCAAATCTTACCCTGAGTGTTGATCCCGGACAGAAGAATTGGGTTGATGGACGCCCTGACACCACATTTCTTATTTGCAGGTCAAATGCATCAACGGCAAACTCATAAGATGAACCAAAAACCACCAATCTTCCGACGTTTCTTACAAATTCCCTGAGGTTCTCCGTTCCGTCACTGCCGATACCGCTCCTGAACTCCTCCGGATAGTCTTCAGGGTCAATTGAGGATCTTTCGTACGATCCTGTAATATGCATTGGCGAATCGTGAGGAATAATTATAACATCATAATTTCTGCGAAGATTGCCTCTTTTGATCTCTTCACTCATAAGTGTGCTGTAGGGAAACTCGAAATTTTCAAGGCAAAGCCTTGTCCACCCCTCATCAATATTTCCGCCGTAATATCTCTGGAACAAACCTGTACGTCCGCGGCTTAATGTTTTAACATCTGAGGGTCTGCCATTTAACGGATTGAAATCAACACCTGTTTCTGTGGCTATTTGATTTACCAGACCTGCAGGCGCTTTTTCCACGATGAAGTCGCCCGGACGGTAATCCCCGTAGACCTTATGGATCCTTTTAACCTCCACCCCGTTATCAATCAACATATTGACAGCTTTGAAGCTGTTATTCAATCTCCCGTCAAGTACCATTGCAACGTCACTGCCAGGTACATTACCTGCGGGTTTTTCAAAGTCTGTTAACTTCACGAAATCCCCTTCAAGTCTTTCAGGAGATTTATCAACCCTTACCCCCATAAACTCAAACATAGTGTGTGTTGCAAGATCATACGGCCTGAGTGGCGTGCCGTCATCCCTTATCGTCCAGTCATTCTGTGGGTAATGGGTTTCAGTCAGCATATTCAGTATTAGTCCCCGTTTTGGCTGATCAAGAGGTATAATGTATGAACCCTCTGAATAATTTACTTCCCCCACAGCAAAGTCGGACCCCGCCTTTCTGATATCCAGTCCGGACCTGAGCAGGGTGTTTACCATCGTAACAGAAGTAAGATGATCATGTTGTGAAGCGGGCACGATGAGAGCCCTGATATCCCCCTCCTCGCCTCTTCTTATCTGGTTCCTTGCTTTCTGCCATGCGTTTTTCAGCACCGTCTCCCTGTTTTTTGCTGCCACATCGAGCAGTGACCATGCAGACACTTTTTTCTGCTCCACTATATCCCTCAGGTGCCACCATCCTCCGGGCCAGGGGTTGGGGAAGCTGGCCTGCGCTTCATAATCAGGGAACATCCGTGCACCGGCACTCAGCTGTTCCGGGTGTATATAGATTGAAGTTGCAAGATTCACATTTGCCGATTCGGTAAGCATTCCTGCAATATTGTGAAACGGGGTAATCCAGTGCCAGCCGAAATGGCCCCATCCGGTGAACTGTGCATCATTGAGGACACCCTTGAAACCTTCTTCTTCCAGCTTATAGGCCATATTTGCGCCGTACCATTCTATTTCACGCCATACAAGCGGGTCAGCATGCGGCCTGATAGGATCACAGTAGGGAGGAACATAGAAGCGTGCTCCGTAAGATCCCATCTGGTGGTGGTCGATAAAAGCCTGGGGTGGCCAGTCGATGTACATTGCCTGTGCGGTATATCTTGATTCGAGAAGGTTCAGGAAATCTGCATCCCTGTTAGTGTCGTGCCCGCAATACTTGTTGTACAGATAGGGCATCCGCATACCTTCATATTCCGTACCGACTGTACTGTTGTACCAGTCGTTTATCATCACATCACCATCAGGATTTAGTGAAGGGATCATGAAAAAGAGAACATTTTCCAGTATCCTGATTGTTTCTTCATCATTACGGGTAAGCAGGTCGTATGCCAGCTCGGGAGTCATCTGTGTGCCCCCTACTTCATTGGAGTGGAGTCCCATTGACTGGAAAACAACCGCCTTGCCCTCCCTGATATATTCATCGATCTTTTCCTGCGGAACCCCTCTCGGATCGCTGATAGCCTGGTTCATCCGCTGGAGGCGGTCAAGGTTCGCAATATTTTCCGGCGAAGTTATCAGTACGATCAGGAAAGGTTGTCCTTCGGGTGTCGGACCCATATTCATAACTTTCAGACGGTCGCTTTCATTTTCAAGCAGGAAAAAATATTCTGCGGTCTGGTCCCATCTTGCAAGTTTACGTTCAGCTCCCATCTGGAATCCGAAAAATTCCTCGGGTGATGTAATTTTGCTCTGGCCGTCTACCTGCAGTGAGCTCAGTAAAAACAGCGAAAATAGAACAGTCGTGAATAATACACGAATTGAATGATTGAAGGGTTTCATAGGATTAGGGTTTTGGGTAAGAAAATTGAACCATAAATATAACAAGAATATTTAACAACCAGCAGGCTATTCCTTCGTCAGACTTAAACAGGCCGGTAATAAAACCGGCCTGTCCGGTGCTTATATTGCCTGAGCCTCAGAAGGTCTGACCGAAAAAGATGGAATTTGCAAACAGAAGGTTTGTGCCGTGCCAGTGGGAACGGAAGTTTGGATTGTCGAACATAAGTATGACCCTTCCTCTGCCTTCCCTGCGTGCCACAATTGAAACTTTGTCTTCTGCCAGAGCGTTGAGTTCATCTGACAAAAAGCCGCTCAGGAGAGGATCCTTCCCGTATACGGCAATATTTGTGCCCCTCTCCCTGCTCTTCCCGTAAAATGTGTTCATTGACCGGAAAACTGGCACAGTTGATCCGTAGCCGTAGGCAACAGGGTGGGAATTGTCTATGCGGGCTTCAAATATTGACCCTTCGATATTTTGTGAAAAATAAAGTGCCCCCTGTTCTGCATAGCTATAGTCAAGGAACATCTCATCAAGGTCAAGGCTGTAGGGCTCAAGGTTTGCCAGTCCGTTCTCATTCAGCCATGATGCTCCTGTTTCTATTCCTATAACCGTACCTCCCCTGCGCACCCATTCCTTTACAATATCAGGATCCAGTCCGCCATAGCTGCCCCCTGCAACTACAATCACATTGTACCTGTCAAGGTCGGCATTGGCTGCCATATCTATCTCAAGCTGGGTAACAGGCATTTTATATCTCTCATTCAGCAGGTGGCGCACCTCCCCGGCATTGTAGGAGCTTGCGCCCCTGCCAGTAAGCAATGCAACCCTGGGTTTATCAAGTACGTGTGATGAAGGGGATCCGAAATCGGGGTGTGCCGGAAAGAGACCTCTTTCAACGCCAAATACACGCACATGATCCTTTTCCGGAAGTTTTTTAACTATTTCACGTAATTCCTGCGGAGTGACAACAGGCTGATCCACGGGGATGATGATTGATCCACGTCCGAGTTCATACATTTCGCCTCCAGCCGGTACGGTCATCTCTTCATGCATCACCCGAGTAACCACACCTGCATCCTGAAGCCGGTATAATGCACGGGGTGAGAAATACCTTCCCCATTCCATAACATACCCAACATTTGTTTCCAGAGTGCCGGTAAACTCTCCCCCGCTGAAACCGAACCCGGTAACTTCATTACCTGTAAAGGGGACGGGATCGCGCCTGATCTCAGCATATGGAGTGCCGAAAGTCAGCGGCATAGTCCACGTGGACACATCATGACTCGTTTCGGCCGGAAACTCAGTCCTCTTCTCCATCATCGCCCTGATAAACTGCTGTTGCGGCTGGTTCATGGGAATAATATATGCTTCCCCGGGTTCAAAGGTTCTCTCTTCACTTTCATAGCGCCTTTCAAGTTCGAAGATCCTGACCCTGTGGCGTCGCAGATTGTCAACCAGCGCCTGCGCCCTGTTGGGGTATTCAGACCTGTCAACTACATAAGCCTTTACTTCATAGTCACGGAACCGGTCAGATGCCCCCGCAAAGAAGTCGCGCTGGTATTTAAGCAGTTCCAGCCGCAGTTCCATTGAACCTTGTAATGTTGAAAGTGAGCTTGCTGTCTGGTTCCTCACAGTCCGCTTAAAATGAAGAGTTTCATGATGATAATTTTCCATTTCGGCCTCGAGTGCCCTTGAGGAGCGCTGTTCATAAAGAATACCCACAGTGCCCTGCACATCCGGATAAGTTGACCCTTTACCGTAATAGAAATCGTCATAAATCTCACGCGTCCAGAAAGGTTGCCTCATCTTGTCATGAATATCCGCATGGTACCCGGCAATGGCCATTGTAAGTTCCTGGTTTATTTCAGGTGTGAGCGGATGGGTCCTTTCCGGTATCCCCGGCTGAAAGAAATGTGAGGTATGGGGCCTGCCTGTTTCATGAAAATCTGCAAAAACCTGCGGGCGCCACTTCTGGTAAACATCCACTTTACCCCTGGATTCGGGATGTGCAAGCGGGAAATAGTCACGGTTCAGATCAAACCAGTAGTGATTGCCGCGGCCTCCCGGCCAGGGTTCGTTGTGCTCCCTGTCCTGTGTATCGGTTGTATGCACCCCTCCGCGGTTCATATTAACCCAGTTAACAAACCTGTCCCGCCCGTCAGGGTTCATATTAGGGTCTATTAGCACTACCGTATTTTCAAGAAGTGTTTCTATACCCTCACCCCTGCCGGCTGTAAGGTGGTATAGAATAAGCATGGCTGCTTCAGTACAGGAAGCTTCGCGACCGTGTACATTGTATCCAAGGTATACAATTACCGGCATGTCTTCAAGCTCTTCATTTGTAACGGAAGCAGCATCAGTTGTAAGGCGCACATTCTGTTCGCGTATCTCTTCAAGGCGATTGTGGTTCTCCCTTGAAGTCACAACAGCATAAACCAGCGGGCGGTTCTGGTAAGACCTGGCATATTCATACATAGCTGCAATATCGCTTGCTTCAGTTACCGCCCTGAAATATTTGACAGCCTGAAGCGATTCCGTGTGGCGCGTACCGATCCGGTGACCAATAATATCCTCCGGTTTGGGTATAGACTCATCGTACCATTCAACACCCTGCAGCGGTATATACTCAGAAAAAGGGAGCTGCTGGGCAGAGCCGGTGCAAAAAAATGCACCTGTCAGGACCATAAAAAGGATAAGGGATTTTTTATCAAGCATAACAGTCAGTTTTGGAAGGTTCAAAATACTTAATAAATACATCTGTAAATATATCAAATGAAATATCAAAACCCGCTCTCAAATGGTAGTAATGAAGCCTCTTTATCATAAAGCGAAAATATACATTAGCTGGCAAAACAGGTATTTGAAGCAGATGATTAAGACAAGATCTGATCAGTAGCTTTATTTTATAAAAATATTTTCAGGAAATTTTGAAATATTAAAAAAACATTGTATTATTGTGATATCATTTTAATATCATTTATAATATTGGATTTATATTTAAACTATTAAATTTCAAGAACATGGAAAAAGAAAAAGTAATGTCTCCCTACCTGGGGTATCTTGGCGCCTTTTTTGCATTGGCGTTGTTTTTCGGACCTGTTGCACTGGCAATCTATGTTAGTCCGTGGTGGTTGTTCCTGCTTATTGCAGATGCATTTTGCTGGGCCGGCCTCCTTGTTGTAAACCCGAACGAATCTGCCGTACTTGTCCTTTTCGGCAACTATGCGGGAACTGTTAAGAGGAACGGATTTTACTGGATAAACCCCTTCTTCATCAGGCAGAAGATCTCGCTGCGTGCACGAAACCTTAACTCGGAGCCTATCAAGGTAAATGACAAGCTGGGAAACCCGGTGATGATAGGTATAGTACTTGTCTGGAAGGTAGAAAACACCTATAAAGCTGCTTTTGAGGTGGATGATTTTATCCGTTTTGTCGATATACAGAGTGAAGCAGCAATCAGGAAGCTTGCAGGATTTTATCCATATGACAGCTTTGACGATGAGGATGCTGATCTGAGCCTGCGTTCTGGTGGAGAGGAAGTCAACAACGAACTTGAAGATGAGCTGAAGGACAGGCTGAAGATTGCCGGTATCCGTGTTATTGAGGCAAGGATAGCATATCTTGCATATGCATCGGAAATAGCAGGGGCAATGCTCAGAAGACAGCAGGCAGCAGCCATTGTTGCAGCACGCCAAAAGATAGTTGAAGGAGCGGTAAGCATGGTGGATCTGGCGCTTGCAAGGCTCTCCGAAAAAGAGATAGTCGACTTTGACGAGGAGAAGAAGGCTGCTATGGTAAGCAATCTCATGGTGGCATTATGCTCCGATAAAGATGTTAGTCCTGTTATAAACACAGGAACATTATACCAGTAATTATATGACTAAAAAGAAGAAACCCTTTGTTCTGAGATTGAAACCTGAAATGATGGAAGCCCTTGAGAAATGGGCTGCAGATGAGTTCCGCAGCGTTAACGGCCAGATTGAATGGATTATCAACCGTGCGCTTAAAGATGCGGGCAGGCAGAAGGATATGGACAAGGGCAAGGACAGCAAAACTACTAAATAGAAACAGATGGAAACCGGTCTGAAAGAAAAAGTAATTATGCATGCATTGTGGCCTGAACGAAGGCACCAGTACAATTCAACCCCTTTGAAGCATCTTTTGTTTTACGCCTCTGTTTTTGATCTGCTTGAAGAGGGTATAGTGCATGTGGAGAATAAAAGAATTAAATGCAGTAATTTGGAAACAGGCGACCCTGTACTTGACGATGTTGTTTCTGTTTTACTACCCTATTCCGGAAAGAAACTCTCCAGAATGGCCTATCAGCTTGTCCCGAAAAAATCTACAGCCATTTACAGGAAACAGAAAGAGTTTATGGCCGGACATAATTTACTGGAAAAGGAAAATATAAGCATTCTTATGTGGAAAGTGGGGAACAGCTACAGGGTAAGGAATTACGATATTCTCAAACCCGATATAAAAAAGCTGGAGAGAGTGCTTGTTTACGGGAGAAAACCTGACAGGGAAACATTGCTGTTTGCGGTTCTGGCGCGGGAAGGCAAGCTTTTTAAAAACATTTTCAGGAATTATGAGTTCAGGAAAAATGCAGAAAGGAATTACAAAATCCTGAAAAATTCAAATTTGATTGCTGGTGACCATGCAATATCGTCATTAATAAAAAGCTATAAACAATCTCTCAATGTGCAATATGTTTCAGGTACAACATCAACAACCTAATTTTTTTAAAAAAATGAAAAAACCATTTTTAATCAGCAGGATAACAATCAGATTGTTTCTTGTTGCTGTAACAGTTTTTTTACCTGCACCTGCTGCCTTCTCTCAGCAAAGTCCCATACTTGAAAGGGAAGCCAGGCAGTTGCTGGAGTACTTCTTTAACAGGGAAAGCGATAAGGCAATGCAGATGTTTGACGATGGCGTTAAATCCCAGATACCTGAAGGCCAGCTGGAGGAAATTGCAGACGGGCTTGAGATGCAGGCAGGGAAGTATCTTCACGTAGACCGGGTTGTTTTTGATTCTTCAGGTGACTACGAAATAGTTATCCTGGTATGCAAGTTTGAGCAAATGGAGCTGGGCTTCCGGGTTGTGTTCAACAAGGAGCAAATGGTTGCAGGCTTTCAGTTTGTGCCTGCACCTGCTGAAAATTTTACTCCGCCGCCCGGTTATGCCGATTCAACACAGTTTACCGAAACAGAAATCAAAATTGACTGCGGTGATATAACTCTGGGCGGCTATCTCACAAAACCATTAAAAGGTTCTGATTTTCCTGCTGTTGTACTGGTGCATGGATCCGGGCCTCATGATGCAGACGAAACGGTAGGCCCAAACAAGCCGTTCCGCGATCTTGCATGGGGTTTGTCCTCAAAAGGAATAGCAGTGCTCAGATACGAAAAAAGGACTTACAGGCATGGCAATACACTTGATGTAAACAGCTTCACAATATGGGAAGAAACCGGAAATGATGCCATTTCTGCTATCAGACATTTAAGGGAGATAAATGGAATTGACCCCGAAAACATTTACCTGCTGGGACATAGCCTGGGAGGCATGCTTGCACCGGCAATAGCAGAAAAATCGCCGGACCTTGCAGGCATTATAATAATGGGAGGGAATTCCAGGCCCTTGCACGAAATTATCCCTGAACAATATGAATACCTTATGAGTCTCGAAGGAGAAATGAGTCAGGAGCAAAAAAAATTTCTGGAAGAAATAAAAGAGCAGGTACAAGCAGTAAGTGAAAACAGGCTTGACGGACTGACTCGCCGTGAAACGCTGCTCAGTCTCCCTCCCTCATACTGGGAAGGCCTGAACAGGTACAACCAGGCAGAAACTGCAGCAGGGATACCGCAAAGGATCCTTGTTCTTCAGGGAGAAAGGGATTACCAGATTACAATGGAAGATTTCAGTGGATGGAAAAATGCACTTCAGGATCATCAGGCAGCATACTTCATCTCCTATCCTCAACTGAACCATCTGTTCATGCCCGGTACCGGCAAGCCCAATCCAACGGAATACTACAAGGAGAACAATATTGACCCGGAGGTGATTGACGATATTTTAAAATGGATATTCGAACACCTGTAAAAACAATTGCATCCAAATAATATATGTCCGGATGCGAACATTCAATGTTCGTTTCTGAAACAAAACCAACACAATATTCCGGGCAAATGCTTGCCTGTCCGCTGTTTATGTGACCATTATGCTGTCTGGCACACAAGTTGGACGTTGTTCATACAGTGGTCAAACGATTTTTAAATTATAAATACATTTTAATATGTTAATTCAAAAGCAAGTGCATGTGAAATTTATTTGTGTGGCAATCACAGCTTTATTATCTGCTTCAGCATTATCTGCACAGGAGCAGGAACAAGAAGAAAAACCCCGGGCGTTAAATCTTACAATACGGGACTATGGTATAAGTATTGGAAATTCTGCGCGGGTTAATGGACTGAGGATTAACTTCAGGGACGACAGCCATCTTGAAAAAGTGAATGGGTTGAATGTACAATTATGGCTGCCCAGGGATGATCAAAACTTCCAGGCTGTTACTAACGGTATCTCTTTGGGTACATTTTTCAGAAGCAGGGATTTAAACGGTTTGCATATCGGTTTGTTGGGTGGTGGAGCTGATAACAACTTAAACGGGATAGGAATTGGAGCTTTGGGAACAGGTACCGGCGGCGATATAAGAGGTGTTACAGTTGGCGGACTTGGTTCGGGCAGCGGAAATGATATTAAAGGATTGGCGGTTGGCGGACTCGGTGTAGGATGCGGGAATGATTTCAAAGGAGTGGGTATAGGTGGATTAGGTATCGGCGCCGGCAACGATTTTCAGGGAATCGGAATTGGGGGAATAGGCATGGGAGCCGGTAATGATTTCAGGGGAATAGGAGTCGGTGGGTTTGGCGTTGGTTGTGCAAAGGACTTTAAAGGGATCGGGGTTGGAGGAATTGGTGTTGCTTCCGGCAACGATTTCCAGGGAATCGGAGTTGCAGGAATAGGAGCCGGTGCCGGCAATGATTTTAAGGGAATAGGAGTTGGTGGATTGGGAATTGGTACGGGCAACGATTTCCAGGGAATCGGAGTTGCAGGAATTGTTGCAGCCTTTGGCAATGATTTTAAGGGTGTTGGATTTGGAGGTTTTAAATTTGAAGCTGGAAATTCAATTACAGGATTTACAACAAGCCTGGGGGTAATCGAATCGCCTGCCTACAAAGGGTTAGCAGTTGCCTCATTTGTAAATGTAAATGAGTTCAGGGGGATATCAATTGCAATTTTCAATAAAGCTGAGGAACTAAAAGGCGTTCAACTGGGAGCAATCAATTATGCGGCAAATAATCGAAAGCTCCTCAGGATATTGCCTTTGATCAACATGAGTTTTTAGAGCTTAGCAAGCCTCATATTTTGCAGTCTTCCAACATTCCGGAAGATAAAACCATTGACTTTGTCATTGTCATCGCGTGTAAACTCTATCATCCCCAGCCATCTTTCAGCAACAAAAACATCATCACGCATATGAATTAAATCCACTGAATCAAAGCCCAGATATTTCATAAATGTTTCAGGAGTGTATAAGGTAAGGGTGCCTTCTTCAAAATTCACTGAATATCCGGCATCCAATTCTGGTTGATGGAATCTTCCGGCAAATTTTGCCAGCTCTTCCTTTGTTGGTCGCTCAGGATTTTCAACCCTCGGAGAAATGTAATCTTTCCCCCCTTCAGTCCATATCATTTCAGTAACCTTGCCGTCACTGTCTGCCAAAAATGTACATTGGGCATCAAATTCTTTCAGGAAAAACTTGTTTTCACTTTCAGCGAACAGCTGAAATTTTCCTGAACCGGGAATATGCAGCCAAAATGTGTCTTTTTCCAGGTGTAAAGTCAGCTCCATACCCTCGGGCAACCTGTAAATGCCCTCAAAAGGTTTTATAACTTCACTGTCAGGCTCAATTTCTGTTCTCTGTGCAACTTCCTCCTGAACCATTTTATCACCCAGGATCAAATCAACAATACCCATTGCAATGCGCCGGGAATTGATGCTTTCATTATTAAGTAAAACAAAAACAAGGAGTTCCTCTTCAGGGAAGATCATGAACTGGCTTCTGAACCCCAGTGTGCCGCCACTGTGATCGACCATTCTTATGCCTTTATGCTTACTGCTGTAAAAGCCATATGTATAAAACAATGTATCTCCATTGTTAAGGGTATTATAGGGAAAGCTGATCTTTTCAATAACATTTTCATTCAAAATTGCTGAAGAAAAAAGGGCTTGCCCCCACTTTACCATATCATCAAGGCTTGTATAGATACTTCCGCCGCCGTAATTAAAATCTTCGGTAGTACTGAACGGCACAAAATTTTCGCCAGCCCTTCTGTACCCGATGGCCGCACCCTTTAGCTCTTTCTCTTTGTACCTCTCATCATAAACCAGGGAGTTGTTCATTCCCAGGGGAGCAAAAATATTCTCTGCCAAAAATTCAGAAAACCTCTGTCCGCTCACCGACTCAACAATTTTAGCCAGCAATGAGTAGCCTGCATTTGAATATACATGTTTTTCGTTTGGGTCAAAGTTCAGAAAGGGGTACCGTTGTATAAGGTCAATCTCATCCTGTTGTGTCCATGTTTCATCAAGCGACCACCCGGCAAACAACCGCACAACATCGGTAGAAGGAATACCGCTTGTATGCTGGATCAGGTTCCGTATTGTAACTGTGTGCTCAAAGCCTGGAAAACCGGGGAGATAATCAATTATATCGTCATCAAGGCCAAGCCTGCCCTGTTCCTCCAGCATCAATATTGCAAAAACAGTAAACTGCTTGGCTGTTGAAGCAATATCAAAAAGGGTGTTATTGTCAACAGGACTGTTCCGCTCCATGTCCATTATGCCGAAAGTTTTGTTAAGCAAAACACCTTCAGCTGACAAAACACCTATTACACCACCAGGCTGTCCGTCACTGAACTGAACAGCCACTAAAGAATCAACTTTGTGCTCAAGGTTCCCGGCAGAAATGTTCTGAGCACTTCCAATAAAAACAACAACTGTTTTTATTAATACTGTTAAAATAATTACTTTTTTCATAAAAAATGTTTTTGTTAAGAGATTGAAAATATCGTCATGGACGATTCATCTTTTTGTTATTTAAATACATATCAGAATTTGATGCAAATATAATCAGCCGGGAAACACCTTGAAGATGTTTTATTTGAACGGGATCATGCAGCTGATATAAGCGGACAATTTTTATCTGAACTGCTTTTGTCAATCAAAATAAACTGTTCAGATAAAATTCCTGCAATTCATCAATTTTGACAATATTAATTGAGAATTTTGATTTATTTTGTTAGAAATTAGTTTTCTACCGATGTTCAGGAAAAAATATACCGAGCCCTTAATACACATAGCAGTATGGTTGTTTCTGTATGTGATTGCAGTAGTATTTATTAAGACTATCGGTCCGTTCAGGCAGATAGACGGCACATTGATAATGCCGGTAACCGTTGGTACAATAATAAATGCAGCAATATTTTATTCGGTAGCACTCTGGCTGATTCCCCGTTACGCAGTAAAAAAGGAGATGCGCAAATTCTGGACAGGGTTATTGGTAATATTTATAGGATCAAATTTTTTAGAAACTTTCATTGACTTTTTCTTCCTTGTTTATGTTTTCTCAACCGAAGAGGAAACTTTTCTCAGCCAGCTTCTTACCAATAGCTTCATTCACTTCATAATAATTTCGCTTGCCCTTGGATATGGTTTTACAAAAAACTGGATTGTAAATGAAAAGAAAAGGCAGGACCTTGCCCGCGAGAAGCTGTCGGCTGAGCTCAACTTCCTGAAGACGCAGCTCAGTCCCCACTTCCTTTTTAATGTACTGAATATGGCTTATTCCAGTGCAAGCCGTACAGGAGATGAAAGAACAGCCGACATCATTGAAAAATTGTCGGGACTGATGCGATATATAATATATGAAAGCAATGTGGAAAAAATTGATGTGGACAAAGAGATAGAATATATACGCAACTATATCAGGCTCCAGAAAATGCGTTTTTCAAAAGATATCCCGGTGAAAATCAACTTTGAGATCAATGGTAATTATACAGGCCTGAAAATTGCACCGCTGATACTTATCCCTTTTATTGAAAACGCATTTAAATATGGAGTTAAGCTGGAGAAAGAATCGAAAATAGATATTATATTGACCTTTCAAAATGAAGAGCTGGAATTCATTGCACGCAACCCTGTTTTCAAAAACGCGCAGGTGATGAAAGACGGGAATTCCGGCATAGGCATAAAAAACACGCGCAAACGACTTGAAATAATGTATCCCGGCAACCATAAGCTGAGTATAAATGAAAATGGAGGCTTTTTTACCGTAAAATTGATGCTAAAGCTGAATAATGAAAATACGTTGCACAGTTATAGATGACGAGCCTTTTGCCCTTGACCTGATTAAGGATTACATTTTGCGCACTCCTTTTCTGGAGCTTGCGGAGTCTTTCAGCAATCCTTTCAGGGCTTTGGATTACCTTAACAGGATCAGGGTTGACCTGATATTTCTCGACATCAACATGCCGGAGCTGTCGGGGATTGAACTTTACAAATCACTTGTTACACCTCCAAAAGTAATATTTACCACCGCCTATCCTGAGTTTGCCGCCGAAAGCTACGAGTACAATGCCGTAGATTACCTTGTTAAGCCTGTCAAATACGAACGCTTCCTGAAAGCTGTCAACAAAGCTTTTTCACTTCTTCAACAACCACATAAAGAAGAAGGCTCAAAGCTTACACAAACACAACCCTATATATTTATTAAAAGCGGCACACAGCAGGTAAAGGTCAATCCCGCCGATATACTTTATGTGGAAGCTGAGGGAAACTACATGTGCTTTCACACGCATCAAAAGAAAATAATGTCATTACTTACAATAAAGGATGCCCTTGAACTGCTGCCTCCCGATGATTTCGTGAGAATACACAAATCCTACATTATTGCTGTCAGACACCTCGAAGCTATTGAAAAACACGATGTGGTGATAGGCGGCAAAAAGATACCTGTCGGCGCAACGTTCAAGGAGCATTTCCTGGAATTTATGAGGAGGTGATCTGGAGTGTCAGAAAATGGCATTGGAGCTAAATAATTTGAACAACTTTTAAAAATTGAAAGCCCCATCAGCCTTTGGCAGACAAAAAGAAATGAACTTAATTGACATACTATAATAACTCATTGAATATTAGTTTGATTAACCTTGTTTGTACGTATGCAATGTGCCGGAATGCTGACAGTAAAGAAATTTTTATATTTTTGTTTAAGCTTTACCAGTACATCTATAATCAATTTTATTAAATGCTTTAAAAAAAATTTTAAATTATGAAAAAAACAGCTGTATTTATTTGTATTGCTTCTTTTGTGTTATTCCTGGCCGGATGTGGTGCAGGAGAAGAAAGCAAAGTGAAAGATGTTGTGAATAGCTACCATCAGGCTATTATAGACCAGGATGTTGACAAGGTAATGTCTTTATCGGTTCCCGAAGAAGACAGAAGCCAGGTGGAAGCAATAATCGGCTTCAGGTCTGAAGGAATGCAGAGAGCCGGTGGTTTGCCTGAAATAAATAATGTGGAAATAACGGGAAATACAGCTGTTGTCCGCTGCCAGTTCGGTCCGGCTGAACAAGATATAAACCTCCGGAAAGTTGACGGAAAATGGTTAATGGATGTTCCCGGTCACTAGTAAATATTAAATTGAAACCGTTTTTGCCGCCCCATGCAGGGGTGGGGTTAAATAAAAAATCACGTTCATCCTGAACCCCGGAGAACGTGATTTTTTGTGTTATTTATAAGTGTCTATTCCAAAATATCCGGAATGAAGAAAATTATATTCTTACCCTCCTCAGATGCAAACATACGTGCATTGTCGTGCCCGACACCAGGTACCGTTTCAATAAATTTAGTCTCATAAGCCTCAGGTCCGTACAACTCACCCATATATTCATAGTACCACAGACCTCTTTCCAGACGGTGGCTTCCCTGCATCATTGCTGAACAGCTCCTGTCAAGTGCGGCGCCCTCGGGATCGTTATCTTCAAGTCCCTGCAGCATAAACACATCCCGCTCCCTGAATTCTTCCACCATAACATCAACAGGCCTTCTGGTCATATATTCCACCAGATCCCCGTCAAACCCGTAACCATAATTATTGAACTGCGGACATTCATCGCCGTTTACAACAGGTACTTCATCTGCATAATCAATGAATCCCTCGCCGGTTTCAAAGTCGGGACGGCGTGTATCAAGGTACAAAAACGATGAAGGGTTTGAAATGATATAACGTGGATAAATGTCACGTGCAAGCAGGCTGTCATATGCAGTTGTGCCGACTGAATAACGGCTTACAACCTGCCCGCCTGCTGAATGGCCTGCATGTACAATCGATTTTACATTCGGGTAATGGTCGGCTACATAAAGCACCATTGCATCGAGCATATCAAAAATGCTCACCGGAGGCTCGGTCTGTGAGTCAGCTCCTGCTCTCCAGCCGCTTCCCCAGTAAGGATATAGTCCATTTTCATACCTTTCAGGGTTATCATCAACATGCCTGCGGCCAATCATTGCAGGGGAAATAATCATGGTGTTGTCGTCAAGTCCAAGTTCAGGACGGTCAACTATCGCAAAATCACGTGCTTCCTTCATATTGTTGAAGTAAGTGGTAGGATTCTGAGCCGCCCCGTGGTGAACAAACACCACATGCTCAATATTCTGGTCGGGCTCGCCCAGCAAGTCGTGAGTGGCATCGTAGGTCAGTATCTGAATCTGTCCGTTGATCTCAACAGGGAAATCATAAGCGGCATGTTCATGTTCATATTCAACTTCCGGTGCACAAGCAACCAGAAGGAACATTAGAGATAAAAAGAAAGATATGGTCAAACGCATAATGAGGTAATTTTTAAATTAAACAAAAGGAGTAGCTTCATCAATAACTACAAAAATACACAAAAACCTTAAATTCTGTGGGTTTTTTGGGTTAAAAATATTTACTTTTGAATTCATTGTTGTTGCGTTATCATAATAAAAACGATATTTATAAGAAAAATAGTTCAACATTCGTGTTTTGAATATATTAACTTCAAGTCCGGTACCCAACAAAAAATTATCTATAATTATGAGATCACGAAACCTGGTAACCACTTTATTTAGAGCTACTGCTATACTGCTGACAATTTCAAAGATCATGATTTTTTCAGCCTGTGGAGATAACCGCTTATCCAACGATAAAGGTGATCCCTGGCCGGATGTGCTCGATAAAGGTCATGGAACACTGAAAGCGCTGTATGTGCCGGCTGACGGATTTGCCTACATGGGCGAAAATGGAAGGCTGACGGGTGTTACCGTTGAATTGATAAGGGATTTTGCAGCATTTGTAAATGATAAGTATGATGTAACACTTGAAATTGAATTTGAGCAGGAAGAAAACTGGAGTGTTTTTTATAACCGTATCGTAGAAGGAGGAGATGGGCTGATAGGTTTCGGAAATGTTACGATTACAGAGGCGAGAAAGGAAGAGCTTATTTTCAGTCCGCCATACATGACCAACATAGCTTCTCTTATTACTTGCAGGGATGTTCCGGAATTAGAATATTTTGAAGAGATGTCAGCCACATTTAAGGGGATGAACGCCCTTGCCTTTGAGGGCACTCTTCATGAAACACGTCTTAGAGGTCTGGTGCAGGATTACTTCCCAACAGCGGAAATCTATTTCGCAAACTCAAATGATGAAATTGTGGAAAGGGTAAGTGATGACTGTTCATATTTTGCATATATTGACATTTACAACTACATTCGCGCCACCCAGAGGGGGATGCCCCTAAAGCGGCACAGTATCGGGGACGATTCGGCAGAACAGTTCGGTTATATCATGCCACTGGGTTCAACATGGGATGGAGTAATTGAGCATTACTTTTCCTATGGTGAAGGACTTACCGAATCAGACCGTTACAGAAACATAATGGAAAAGCATCTTGGCAGCGATCTCGCCGGATTGCTGATTGATGGTCATTAAGAAAAGCAAATAAATGGGTTTTTGAACGGTTCCGGATACATTTTTCTCTTTTTTAAAAAACCAGTCTGATTTCCGAACAATTACAGTCAGGTATTGTTTTAATTAATACTCTGATGTCTAACCCCATAAAAATATTGATATGTTTAAATATATTGTATCCGGACTGTTTTTGTTTTTCACTTTAATTTCCTGTAACAGTGAAGCAGGAACTTACCAGCCATTGCAAACAGAAAAGTTATCCGTCAATATAGACACCCTTGCTACAGGACTTGAAAATCCGTGGAGCATGGCATTTTTACCTGACGGACGTATTCTCATTGCAGAACGCCCCGGCCGGCTTCGTGTTTTTGCCGACGGTGAATTACTTGATGCTCCTGTTCAGGGATTACCTGAAATATGGGCTAACAGGCAGGGCGGTTTACTGGATGTGGTTTTGCATCCCGATTATGAGGAAAACGGGTGGATCTATATTGCTTATGCAGCACCCGGCAATGGAGGGGGCAACACTGCCGTTTCGCGCGGCAGGCTTTCAGGGAACAGCTTTACAGATCTGGAGCTGATTTTCCAGGCTGAGCCTGCAACCAGTTCTGGTCAGCACTTCGGGACCAGGATCGTTTTTGACGAATACGGCTACCTGTTTACTACTGTAGGCGACAGGGGAGTAATGGAGAATGCCCAGAAACTTGAAAACCATAACGGAAAGGTTTTAAGATTGTTCGATGATGGAAGGGTGCCCCCTGATAATCCTTTTGTAGATGTTGAAGGCGCCAGACCCGAAATCTGGTCTTATGGCCACCGAAATATACAGGGAATGTCCATCCATCCTGAAACAGGTGTTTTGTGGACTCATGAACATGGCCCCAGGGGCGGTGATGAAATAAATATCATAAGAAAAGGACTAAACTACGGATGGCCTGAAGTTACACATGGTGTTAACTACAATGGCAGCATTATTACCCCGGACACAACGAAAGCGGGAATGGAGGACCCCCTTTATCACTGGACACCTTCAATTGCCCCTTGTGGGATGACATTCGTTTTCAGTGACAAATATCCGGAATGGCATGGAGATATCCTGGTTGGCGCACTTGCGGGACGCCATATACACAGGGTAGTTCTTGACGGTGAAAAAGTAGCCGAAACAGAATATATGCTTCAGGATTTTGCAAGATTCAGGGATTTAAGAGTAGGTTCTGATGGATACATATATGTTCTTACAGAGTCTCCGGGACTTTTCTTCAGAATAGTCCCCGAATAAGATCATTAAGTGCATTCTGTAGTTCTCTTGCCGGGCTAATTTTGTAACAGTACTAAACAGTTGGCTCCGAAAAACTCAAACTTGTTTTGTGTTTAACACAATCTTTACTTATCTTTGTGTAAGATGTTGCATTACTGTGTTTTACAATCTGAATAATTAAGTCTCCGGCATGTTGCACAAACGAATTTTGATAGTGCTTTTGATCAATCTGGCTTTTATTATAAAGTCCGGCGACTGCAATGCAAGCTTTAACAATAACCACGTTTACAACATAGATGATGCCAACGCCTGGTTAAACCTGGGATTTGGTTATGGATCCTCCGGGTTTGCTTCAGGTTTGAGTTATTCATCCCTCAGGGAAAACGGAATAATTTCCAGTCGGCTTACCTATAGCGTTGAGCTGGATATTGAATCCCCCTGGATACATGTTTGGGACGCAGGTTTTCTTTACGGAGTGACTGCTGCAACACCGAATATCAGAGCAGTAATCTCAGCAGGCATAGGCTTGACAGGAGGAGCCCGCCAGGGCGAAATGACAGCCTCTTATCTTATGCTGGGGAGATCTTTTGAAAGATTGACATTTTATACTGTCGGGCTGCCGGTAGAAGCACAACTGTTCTGGGATATTTCGTCATCCATAAATATTGGTATATACGGATTTGCAAACCTCAACAGCCAAAAATCCTTTTTCGGAGGGATGATTTGCCTGCATTTTATGGATAAAATAAGGTAACATCAAACAGCTTTCCATACAATATTTTACGATTTTTTTATACTTTTAGCATTAAAGTATAATTTGTATTCTTCCGTTCATCAGGTTTTCAATTAAAACTCAATACAAAAATCAATGAAAAGAACAGTTAAGATTTCAGTCATCCTTGCAGTGCTTATTTATGCATCTGCATTTACAGTTGATGCTCAGAAAAAGAGCCTTCAGATAAGCGATTACAGCCGCTTTAGAAGTGTAAGCGCCACTATCTCCGATCACGGAAATAAGGTCGCATATGTTTACAATGCTCCCCGGGGTGACGACACCCTGTTTATAAGAGACCTCAATTCCGGAAAGCTTGATACCATACCACTTGCTGTAAGGCCTGAATTCTCAGACGATGAGAAATGGGTGGCCTACAGGTTGATGCCTGGTTTTGAGCAGCAGGAAAAACTGAGAAGGGAAAGGAAACCGGTTATCTGGAAAGCGGGATTGAAAAATCTTTCAACCGGTGAAACAACCCTGGTTGACAATGCCTACTCAATGGACTTCCCGAAAGGTTCGGGGTGGTTTGCAGTTCAGAAAAATAAAGCTGACAACAATTCAGATACAGACGGCCGTGACCTGGTAATGACCAACCTGTTAACCGGTGATATTATTCGCATCGGGAATACGGGTAGCTACTCATTCAACAAGCCCGGAACTTTTATGGCATATACCATTGAAGCGCCCGACTCCACAGGTAACGGGGTTTTTATTATGAACCTGTCAACCGGCTTCTCAAGGCCCCTTGACACAGAGAAATCCGTTTACAGTCAGCTAACATGGAATGAAGATGGAACGGCACTTGCTGTTCTCAAGGGGAAAACCCCCGAAGGGAAAACAAACAGGGAGAACTCCCTGCTGGTCTTTACAGAGATGGATAGTAACCCGGAAAAATTCCATTATAACCCGTCAGATGATGACGCCTTTCCCGGCAATTATGTAATTGGAGAAACCGGAAGTATTACAATCAGTGAAGACCTGAACCGTTTCTTCTTTGGCATCAGGAAACAGCAGACCAAAGTGGAGAGGGAGTCCGGAGCACCCCCTGTAGCGAATGTGGATGTATGGCACTGGAACGACGAAAGGATACAGACAGTACAGATGCGGCAGGCCTCAAGGGACAGGGCTTTTACTTACCTCTCTTCAGTGGGGCGTAAAGACGGGGAGTTTGTTGCCCTGGCCGACAGCACAATGAAATATACGGATATTACCCGTGACGGGAAATGGGTTGTCGGAAGGGACAACCGTGATTATATATCCGACTGGAAAGAGCGTTTATCTGACTATTACAGGGTCAATGTCGAAACAGGGGAACGCACTCTCATAGTAAAAGGGTTAAACAGGGCTATGGGACTCTCACCCTGCAGCAGATACTTTCTTCTCTGGAAGGATGAGCATATACATGCCTATGATCTGGAAGCAGACACCACTATAAATATTACAGATGCCACTCCTGTTTCATTTGTAAACGAGCAATTCGATCGTGCCGGGGAAAAGCCGCCATACGGAATTGCCGGATGGACAAAAGACAGGGAAAATTTAATTGTCAACAGCAGGTACGACTTGTGGAAAATTCCTCTTGACAGTAAAAAAGGGAAGAACCTGACACAGGGCTATGGAGATGAAAATGAAATAAGGTTCAGATATATCCGTACAGACAGAGAAGAAAGGTTCATCGACATGGAAGAGCGCCTTCTTCTTTCTGCTTTCGGACAATGGACAAAAAAAGCAGGTTTTTCGGTGATTGAAAATGGTGAACTCAGATCACTCGTTTATGAAGATAAAAATTTCGGCACTCCTGTAAAACCAAAAGAAGCCGATAAGTACTTTGTTACTATAGAATCACCACGAGAATTCCCCGATTACTATATTACCTGCCCTGAATTTAAAGATACTGAACAAATAACCTCCACAAACCCGTTCATAGATGAGTATAAGTGGTACAGCAATGTACTGATTGAATATACCAACAATGACGGTGAAAGGCTTCAGGGTGTCCTGATGATACCGGACACATACGAGCCAGGCGAAAAACTCCCCATGCTCGTAAGCTTCTACGAGAAGTTGTCGCATAACCTCAACAGGTGGTCAAGGGTTGTTTCAAGGCACTCACCAATGTTCCCCAAATATGCAAGCAATGGTTATCTTGTGCTGTTACCCGACATCCACTTCCGTACAGGGACAACACATTCCGATATGCTGGAGTGCATAGAAGCTGCAGTGAAAAAAGTGAATGAACTGGGTTATGTTGATATGGATCGCATAGGCCTGCATGGCCACAGCTTTAGCGGACAGGGAGGCAATCATATTGTAACGCAATCCGATCTGTTTTCTGCAGCGGTTATCGGCGCAGGGGCATCCAACCTGGTAAGCGATTTCAACCAGATCTGGGCATCAGCCGGCACAAACCAGCACTTCTATAATCATCATGGACAGGGAAGATTTGCAACCGACCCGTATAATGATTTTGAACTATATGTTGAGCAGTCGGCCGTACATCACGCACCCAACATGAACACACCGT
>PUMT01000115.1 GCA_003551495.1 Bacteroidota bacterium | reverse complement strand
TCACCTTTCATGTGGTAACAATCAGCTTTGTAAAAATGGGCGTTCACGGCAAAAATACCCTCGCCGAATTCGTCAAGATAGTTTCTGAATCTTTCTGTTGCCTGATCGCAGTCACCCGACATATATACATTTTCAGCTGCCATATAGGAAAGCGAATCCTTTTCGGAAACAGTTACATCTGCAAAATCTCCAAGCTGTTCAGCATATTCAAAATATGACTCCACTTCATTGAGATCTATGTAAATATTCCTTATGCCTGTGAGTGCACTCCTGGATTCAGCGCTTCCTGTGTATTCATCTATAACCCTTTTATAATATTTCAGAGCTTCTTCATTACTGCCCTTATTATAATGTACCAGTCCGATCTGCAGCAACGCTGTCCTTGCAAGGTCGCTTTCCGGAAATTCGTCAAGTACCCGGTGATAATAATTCAGTGCCCTGTCGGTTGCCTGCCTGTCAAGGTGGCTTCTCCCCAACTCATAAAGAGCATCGGGTTTGTAGGAAGAGTTGGGGTACTTCTCTACCAGTTCATAAAGGTTGCTTATTTTTTCATCTGTGTTACCCAGTAATCCATTACATATTGCAATCTGAAACAGTGCATAGTCAACATGAATCCTTCCGGTATTAGCTGCACGGGTGTAAAACTGGAGTGCATCCCTGTATCTTGACATGGAAAAATATGAATCGCCTATACGGTTCATTGCATCAGCTCCCATGCGGGTACCCGATGTTCCGTCAAGGTTCAGGTAACGGCGGAACCACGACTGCGCATTTGAGTAGTCCTCTTGCTTGAAATAGGCATACCCCATGTTGTAGTGGCATGTTTTATACTCTTCCAGTTCAAATGCTCCTGGAGACAGGAGAAATCTGCTGTAATTCCTTATGGCTTCCTCGTAGTTTTCGAGACGGTAATAAGCTTCACCTGACCAGTAATATGACTGTGCGGCAATGGAAGGACTGAACTGGGAATACTGCAACGAGAGGTTAAACATTTCAAGAGCATCTGAAAAGCGTAAATCATTAAACAGTTCCAGCCCACGATAAAATGCAATTCGCTGATAAGCCTGCTGGATCTCAGTTGTTTTTTGACTGATCTTCTCGAGAGAAGCCAGCGCCTGTCCATAATTCCTTGTATTCATGTAAGCCATCACAAGATAATTGTATGCCTCATCAATTCTTTCCGATTCAGGATAAAGCTCAATGAACCTGTTGAACCCGTTTATGGTTTCGTTAAAAGGAGTATAAGCAAGTTCATATGTCAGTACCGCGTAATTGAAGAGCGCATCCTCCTGTATTCTGCTGTTGAAGTCCATGCGTGAAGCCGATTCGAAGGCTTTAAGCGCCTTGCTTTTCTCATCAAGTCTTATATAGCAGTCAGCCAAATGGTAAAGCGCATTCTGCTGAAGCTCATCCTCCGGTCTGCCGACATGCTCCATCTGACCGGCAGCTTCTTCATAAAGCCCCTGGTTATAATAGGCAAAACCCAACTGGTACCTGTCTTCCCTTGAAATATTATCAGACTTTTCGATATGGATCTCCAGGAATTTTACCGCATCTTCATATCTTCTCATTCGATAATAGGATCCCCCGATAATGCGGGCTATTTCGGGAACACGCCTCGAGGTGGCGACTTCGAGGAGTCGGGGGCCCTCTCTTACAACATCCTCATAACGTCGTTGCCTGTAATATATTTGAATTATATAATAAGGAGCAAGTGAAGAGAAGGTCTCGTCATCCTCAAGTCTCAGGAATCCCGAAAGGGCTGTTTCAAGATTGCCCTCTGTATAAGCAATATGGGAATAATAATATGTTGCCGGAACGGCAAATTCTGAAGTGCCGTCCCTTACTTCATACAATGCACGGGATGCCTGATCATATTCACCTGACATAAAATAACTGTACCCCATCCTGAAGTAATGCTCATCCCTTAAATCTCCGGGCAGCCTGTGAGGACGGACTGATGCAAACCATTCGGCAGCCCTCCTGTAGGAACGCTTCCGGTAAAAGTGGCGTGCCAGATGAAAACGGGCTTCATCGGACTTGATATTCTCAGGATAGTTTTCAATGAAATTTGTCATCAGATACTCCGCATCTTCATTTTCAAGCTCGATCGCGCAGAGGGCAATGTAAAATTCAGTGTAACTCTTCAGTAGTGTGTTTGCATCATAATACTCAGCAGCCCTCCTGAAATGATCCTGTGCCGCACCGTATTTTTCCTTTTCAAAGTAATCCATCGCCCTCAGGTAATCGGCATTCTCACTTTCATATACAAGCGATTTCTGTGCTGACAGGGAGCCGCCCGTTAAAATCAGGCAAATTACAATCAGGTATAATGACCGGGATATTCTGTACATCTGGAATTAATTTATTATTCGAAGTAACTAACGTTTTTATAGTAAAATTATGTGTTAAAAATAGAGATAAAATATATAATATTTAAACCGAACGAGCAAAAACAGTGCCATTTCTGCTAACCACTCAATCAGTAAAGGAAGATCAGTCCAACTAACGTTGAGGGAGAAATTTTTTGCCGGCAAAGATATTCCACAGGCGGGAAACCATATTAAGCCTGTTTCAAAAAATCTGAAAGTATAGCAGACAATGCAGTGGTCTCCAGCAAAAACCCGTCATGCCCGTAAAGCGAATCTATCTCTGTAAACAGGGCACCCGGTACAGATAATGCAATATGTTTCTGTTCTTCAATGGGGAAAAGCATATCACTTTTTATCCCTGCAACCAGAGTCCGTCCTTTTATCCCTGCCATAGCCTTTTCTGCCGAACCTCTTCCCCTTCCGAGATTGTGACTGTCCATCGTGTTCAGTAAACTCATATAGGAAAAGGCATTGAACCTTTTTACAAGCTTTTCTCCCTGGTAACGCTGATATGACATTGCCCTGTAATTCCCTGTTTTATCGTCTGAGTTTTCGCTTTGTGTTGCCTTGTATGTGTTGTAGTTTCTGTAACTCAGAAGTGCAATTGACCTTGCTGCTAGCATCCCTTTACTGCCTGCGCCGGGGTGCCTTTCCTTCCAGCTTGAATCCGCCTCAATTGCAAGCCGCTGCGACTGGTTGAATGCAATGCTCCATGGTGAGGATTTTGCATGAGTTGCAATTGCAGCTATATTTTTATGCAGGCGGGGATTCATCACAGCCCATTCCAGCACCTGATGCCCGCCTGTAGAACCACCGGTGAGCAGATAAATACTTTTGACCCCAAGATGCTTTCTCAGTATCTCATGGGCGCGTACTATATCCCGTATTGTGACGAGCGGAAAGCTGTGATACCAGGGATTTCCCGTATGGGTATTTATGCTCAGGGGGCCTGTGGAACCGTAGCATGACCCTAACTTGTTTGCGCATACAATAAAAAAATCGTGCGGATTGAAAAGGTCATCTTCTCCAAACAAACCTTTCCACCAGTCAAATACATCTGAATTTGCCGTAAGGGCATGGCATACCCAAACCACATTGTCCCCTTTGGAATTGATTTTGCCATAGGTGTTGTAGGCAATTTCAATTCCGGGTAAAGATCCCCCGGTTTCCAGCGGGAATTCATTTTCATATTTGAGTATCGAACCTTCTTTTGGTATCATTTAAATTCACATTATTAAAAAATGTTCTGCAGGCATCCCATTACCTGCATAAAGTGAACATACATGTAAAATACAATGCTATTCCATCATAAGTGAAGTGAAATCTATCTCGGCGGTATGGTCAACTTCAGTTACTTTTCCTTTTTCACATTTCAATGTTCTGGATGTGTATTTTTTCAGGAGTGTATAATTGTGAGTGGCCATAATTACAGCACGCCCGCTATGGCTTATTTCCATGAGCAGCTTGAGTATCTCTTCGGATGTATCGGGATCGAGGTTCCCTGTCGGTTCATCCGCAAGGATGATCTCCGGATCATTCAGCAGAGAGCGGGCAATAACCACTCTTTGCTGCTCTCCTCCCGATATCTGGTGCGGCATTTTATAGCCCTTAAAAACCAGTCCTACCCGGTTCAGAACATCAACAATCCTGTCATCCATCTCCTTTTTGTTTTTCCAGCCTGTTGCTTTTAGAACAAACAAAAGGTTATCATACACATTCCTGTCAGATAACAACTGAAAGTCCTGAAAAACTATGCCCAGCTTCCTCCTGAGCCCGGGAACCTCTTTCCTTTTCAGCGTTTTCAGGTCGAACCCGGAAACGATTGCTTCACCTTCCTTAACATCGAGCTGAGCATTCATGGTTTTTATCAGACTCGTCTTCCCGCTGCCGACTTTGCCTATAAGGTACAGAAATTCGCCTTTTTTTACGGAAAAAGTAACATCTGACAAAACCAGATTATCAGCTTGTGTAATCGAGACCTTGTTAAAATCAATTATTGTATCAAGTGCCATATTGTAATCGTGTTTACAGTAATAATTCCAACACAATATTGTAATAATGCCGGAAGGTAACTTCAGGTGTCCCTTAATGCCCCTTCAAGCGCAAAAAGGGCGGATGCACCTCCGGTATGCCAGAACAGCACCTTCCGGCCCGGGTTTACTTTTCCTGTTTCAACATATTTAATCAGTCCTGCCATTGCTTTCCCGGTGTATGTGTGATCCAGAATAACAGCCTCATGTTCGGCCATCATACGGATAGCACTGATGCATTCACCTGTAGGGATGCCGTATCCCTCGCCAATGAAAGAATCATCAATGGTCACTTCCCGGATTCCATTCAGACTGCCGGGTTCAACATCGAGCAATATTTCAAGTTCGCTGATACATCTTTCTGTCCTCTCTTTAACTTCTTCCGTGGTGAGCCATGGACTTATGCCTGTGACGCGGGAAGCAACTCTTTCAATTTGCATACCTGCCACAATGCCTGCAAGCGTGCCTCCCGAGCCTGCGGAAACAAAAATGTGGTCAAAATCTGCTTCAGCATCACTTTTCTGAAGAGCAAGTTCCCTGAAGGCATCAACATATCCCATTGTGCCCAACCCGTTTGACGCACCAAAATTCACAATATATGGTCTGGAGCCTTTATTTCTCAACTCTTCTGCAATATTTTCCATTGCATCTTCCAGTTCAGAAGGGTGGGAGATCTTTATATACCTCGCTTCAGCATTCAGCAAGGAAATAAGAAAATAATTACCTTTGGATGATCCGGGCTTTTCGCCACCCAGAACCATTACGGGTCTCATTCCCAGACTTACTGCAAGAGCTGCAGCAGTTCTGACAAGGTTCGACTGTACTCCGCCTGCCACCAGAGCAGTGTCGGCATTCATGTCGGCAGCGTGGGCAAGTATAAATTCAAGTTTTCTTATTTTATTACCTCCGGTTAAAATATCGCCTGTCAGGTCATCTCTCTTGATCCAAAGATCAATGCCAAGAATTTCACTCATACGTTTTAGCCTGTAAAGGGGAGTAGGCTTCTGTGCCAGGTTCAGTTGCCTTAATTTTTTCATAACTGTTTTAAAGCTGCCGGTTAACTTTATCCTGTAAAAAACTATTTCAAAAGTAGAAAAATACTCTTAACAGCGCGAATAATCCGAAAAATCGTGTAAAAAAGTATAATGCGCAAATGCGGTTCAGATAAAACAACTGATCAATTTTTACGGATATTCAAAGTAATACAATAAAAATATCAATAACAAAGTTATATTTTCCCGTGTATTATGTTTAAATTTAAGTTCTAATTCATTCACTGATAATATGCTTACCCCCCAAATGGTAATAACTGATCTTGACGGGACTTTGCTGAATGACAGCAAGAAGGTAAGCCAGGAAGATATTGGGACTCTGAAATTACTTGGCGAAATGGACATCTGCAGGGTGGTGGCAACCGGCAGGAGTCTTTACAGTCTCAGCAAGGTGGCGGATGCATCTTTCCCGTTTGATTATGTTGTATTTTCAACAGGTGCAGGAGTTATGAACTGGCAGACAGGTGAACTTATGTATGCTGCCCATTTAAAGGAAAAAGAGGTTAGCTTTGCAATAAAGACCTTTATTAACGCGGGAATGAGTTTCATGGTACACGACCTGGTTCCTGATAATCATCGCTTTTTATATTATGATGCCGATTGCGGCAATTCAGACTTTAAAAAAAGACGTGAAATATACAGTGATTTTGCCATACCTTTATCAACTGACCCTCCCAACTATAAAAATGCAAGCCAGTTGCTTGCAATTGTTCCGGAGAACCTTCAGGTACTGGAAGAGATACGTAGGAAGCTTAGCAGCCTGAGGGTTGTAAGGGCAACATCTCCGCTTGATAACTGCACAATGTGGATGGAAGTACTGCCTCCCGAAGTCTCAAAAGGCCATACTGTAGAGTGGCTGTTCAAAAGGTTGTTCACAGAACACATCTGCAGCATTGCCGTGGGGAACGACTACAACGACCTTGATATGCTGAATTATGTTACACACCCTTTTGTAGTAAATAATGCGCCTGATGACCTGAAAAACATTTACAAGGTAACAGAAAGCAACAACAACTCGGGATTTACCCATGCAGTGAAGGAGGTAATTGATAACACCTCAGCAATCAATTACCTTCACAGGCCGGCCAGGTGAACAATGAGCTAAATCAGGGTTTTCCGTTCAGACAGGAATTATATTTTGAAAATTGATTGAAATTACAGAACTTTGCAAACCATTCAAACAACTAAATATGCCCTGGATCTGGAATGCATTTATAATTTTTTGTGCCTACCTTATAGGATCAGTCCCCACATCGGTCTGGATCGGAAGGTTTTTCTTCAGAACTGATGTAAGGAACCATGGGAGCAGGAATGCCGGAAGTACAAATACTATCCGTGTCCTGGGGTACAAAGCCGGAATACCTGTTTTGTTGCTTGATATACTTAAAGGCTGGGCTGCTGTAAAGCTGATATATTTTACCGATTACCATATTCCCGTAACCGGTGATTATATAAATTTCCAGTTGCTTTTGGGCATTGCAGCCATAATCGGTCACATTTTCCCCATATTTGCCAATTTCCGCGGAGGTAAAGGTGTTGCAACCCTCATAGGTGTAATACTTGCCATAGATCCGGTATCAACCCTGATATGCCTTGGGGTATTTATGCTGACACTGATTGCCACCAAATACGTTTCACTGAGCTCAATGATAGCCGGATTATCTTTCCCGATCCTTGTAATTGTGGTTTTCAATACAACCACCCCTTCGCTTGTTATCTTTTCCCTTATAGTTTTTGTCCTGCTTCTGTTCACACATCAAAAGAATATTGAAAGATTGCTCAGAAATCAGGAATCAAAGGCAAATTTCCTTTTCAGGTCAAGAAGCAGACAGAAATAATCCCTTTTATTTTAAAATGGATTTATAGGGGTCGTCTTCAAATTCATTTTCCAGAATATCCTTAAGTCTTGTAAGCGTCAGGTTCAGCTTTATGCTTCCGGTGTCGGCTACCGATATTTCACCTCTCTCCTCGGAAACAACTATTATGAGCGCATCAGTTTGTTCGGACATACCAAGGGCAGCCCGGTGACGCATTCCAAACTCAGGAGGCAGGTTGATGCTGTCTGAAACGGGAAGAATGCACCTTGCAGCTTTGACCTTTTCATCAATTATTATTACAGCACCGTCGTGTAACGGACTCTCTCTGCAAAAAATGCTTTCAAGTAACCGGCTGGATGTTTCCGCATCGAGTATATCTCCGGTCTGAATATACGGAAGCAATTCCGATTTTCTGGCTATTACTATAAGTGCGCCGGTATTTGTTTCGGAAAATGTTTTACATGCCTTTAGTATGGATTGAATCCGCAAGCGTGGTGTAGGCTCTTTAGCGAAAGAAAAGACCTTTTCGATAGAAAATCCGAAATTTGTAAGATAGCGTGTCCCAATAAAAATAAGGAACCTTCTTATCTCCTGCTGAAATACAATTATCAGGGCGATCACACCAACCCCGATAAACTGTCCCAGGATGGATGACAAAAGCTCCATATTCAAAGCCCTGACGAGCAGCCATAAAAGATAAAAGGAGAAAATTCCTGCAAAAATACTTATAGCTATGGTTCCTTTTATCAGGCGGTAAACCCAGAAAAAAAGAGCTGCAGTAAGTATTATATCGAATATATCTAAAATCCTGATTGAAATAAATGCAAAAATCATTATTAAAGTTCTTTATGTTTTCGGTATTGAAATATCTTCCCTGAGAGAAGTGCAGTAGATCTTTACAGTCTCTGCAGCTTCCCTGACATCATGAACCCTCAGAATGTCAGCCCCCTTGATCAATGCTATGGTGTTGAGTGCAATTGTCCCTGCCAGGGCTTCAGAGGGAGGCAATCCCAGCAGCCTGTAAACCATCGATTTCCTTGAGAAGCCCACCATGACCGGGAGATCAAGGAAATTAAAAAAATCAAGATTTTTTACAAGGCTGTAGTTATGCTCCGGAGCTTTTCCGAAACCGAATCCCGGATCAATTATAATATCTGACACCCCGAGTTTTTTCAGCAAGGCAACCCTTTCTGACAAAAATCCGGAAACCTCACGAACAACATCTTCATAAACAGGATTTTTCTGCATATTTTCCGGCATGCCTTTCATGTGCATGATCACGTAAACCACACCCAGTGAAGCAATAGTTTCAAACATCCTCTCGTCCATTGTGCCTGCAGAGATATCGTTGATAATTTCAACTCCATAATTTTTAACAACATGCCGTGCCACTTCCGGTTCAAATGTGTCAACTGAAACTATTGTTGCGGGGAATTTTTTTCTGATAATTTTCAATGCGGGTTCAATTCGTTCAATCTCTTCTCCGGCAGTTATCTGCTTTGCGCCGGGTCTTGATGAAGCAGCCCCGACATCAATTATATCGGCACCCGATGAAACAATTTCTTCGACCCTTTTCAGAATTGAATCATGGCTGGTATAACGCCCGCCATCATAAAACGAATCGGGTGTAACATTCAGGATGCCCATAACCTTTGGGACTGAAAGGTCTATTATCCTGCCTCCGCAGTTAAGGGTCTTTTTCTTGTTGAATATTCTCATAACAACTTCATCTTACCGGGCAAAACTAATGAAATCATTTTTACTCAAAAGTACACACAAACGTATAAAAAAAATGTAAATGTCGGACAGGTATATAGTAAACAATATCCGATTTAAAATAAAATAAAATATATTTACAGGTATTCCCCGGCAGTTTTAAATGACTGATAAGCAAAATCTGTCCGTTTGAATTACTGCCAGGCACTGCTCTATATAGAAAACCACTTTACAATGAGTTTTATAGTAATTGAAGGACTTGACGGATCTGGAAAATCAACGCAGCTCGAGAAGCTTTGCGAATATCTTGAACAGCAAAAAATCAAATACCGCTATATCCATTTCCCGAGAATTGACAGCTCTCCGTTCGGATCGCTTATAGCCATGTTCCTTCGCGGCGAACTGGGAAGTATTGACACCGTCAATCCCTATCTGGCTGCGTTGTTGTATGCAGGCAACAGAAATGACGCCAAACAGGATATAACCAAATGGCTTTCTGAAAAAAACCTGGTTATAGCCGACCGGTATGTATATTCCAATATTGCTTACCAGTGTGCAAAACTGAACAACAGGAAAGAAAAAAAGCAATTGAAAAACTGGATACTCCACCTTGAATACGATCATTACGGCATTCCACGTCCCGATCTCAATGTTTTTCTTGACGTCCCGATCGGCTTTACACGTAAAAACCTTGAAAAAACACGTACGGGAAGCGACAGGGATTATCTTGAGGGAAAAGAAGACATCCATGAAAAGAGTATTTCATTTCAGGAAAAGGTAAGGCAGGCATATCTTGATCAATCTGAAGAAGAGAATGATATAAGAACTATAAAATGCTATGACCAGGCAAACAAAATATTACAAAGCGCGGATATTTTACAAAAACTAACATCACTTCTGAAAAATGAAAAAATTATCCCCGGATAGCATATTATATTACTGTAAACTAAACAGGAAGCACAATAGCATATATTTTGTAATCACTTTCAATTGTAATAAATTTGTTATTTAAATTTATACGGGCAGAAATCCGGTAATATAATGCTTGTCTGACATGAACAGATTCAGTAGGTTTTTTTTCCGCTCAACAATATTAAGCAGGTTCATAACCGGTATGGTTTTTATTTATTCCGGATTTGTCAAGGGGATTGACCCGCCAGGTACCGTCTATATGTTCAATGACTATTTTGAGGCATTTGGCATAGAATTCCTGGAGCCTCTTTCGCTCTTTTTCTCATTCCTGCTTTCTGTTGCAGAGATGGTTATAGGACTTGCAATATTGGCCGGGGTTCAGATGTTTTTTGCTTCCTGGGCTCTTTTTCTGTTTATGGGCTTTTTTACAATACTGACTTTCTTTATTGCCCTGACAGACCCTGTAGCCGACTGCGGGTGCTTCGGGGATGCTATTATACTTACCAACTGGGAAACATTCTGGAAGAATGTAATATCCATGTTTTTTGTGATACATATTTTCTACTACAGGAAAAAATTCCCGCCCCTTTTCAACAATCGAATAGCAGAATGGTCGGCTGTAACCCTTATGATACTTTTGACACTCGGCATCTTTATACATTCCTATCGCAACCTCCCTGTAATTGATTTCCGTCCTTACTCAATCGGAACCAACATTCCCGCAAAAATGGAAATACCTCCTGATGCTCCTCAGGATGAGTATAAAACACTTCTGCACTACAGGAAGGATGGCGAAACTAAAGTATTTACCGTTGACAGCCTTCCCGATTCTTCCTGGGAGTGGGTCAAAACCGAAAATGTACTGATAAGTGAAGGATACCAGCCGCCTATTACCGATTTCTACATAAAAACAATTCCCGAAGATGAAGATGTGACCGATTTCTTTTTGTACCACGATGGATACACATTTATGCTTATATCATATGACCTTACAGCGGCATCAGTGAAAAACCAGGATAAGATCAATGAGCTGGCACAAATGGCAATCGACCGGGGTCAAGATTTTATATGCCTGACCTCAAGTCCGCTGCAACAAATAAACCTCTTCAGACGTGAAACCGGAGCTCAGTACGATTTTTACCACAGCGATGAAATAGAGCTTAAGACAATTATAAGGAGTAATCCCGGACTGGTACTGATGAGGGAGGGGACAATACTGGCAAAATGGCACTACAATAATATACCGGAAGCAAAAGAGCTTGAAGGAGATCTTTTGGAATTTTCACTTGATAAGCTTAGAAATCGTCATTCTTCTGCTGTAACAAAAGGTTACCTCCTGGCTCTTGCATTGCTGGTGTCGCTGCTCTTTATTGCTTCCCGGAAATTAAACAGGAATTGATTATAAACTGTTTTCTTAAACAATTATAATATGAGACGGAAAATAGTAGCAGGAAACTGGAAACTCAACACCACCCTTCAGGAAGGTGTAAAACTTGCCCTGTCTTTAAATGAACTTGTCGGAAAAGGAGTGCCTGAAAATGTTCAGGTTATTGTTGCACCTCCTTTTACTCATCTGACTGAAGTCAGGAAGGTTATTGGAAATAAAACAGGACTGGCTGCACAAAACTGTTCAGCTCAAAAATCGGGAGCATTTACAGGGGAAGTATCCGCTGAAATGATAAAATCCGCAGGTGCCGGATACGTTATTGTGGGACATTCCGAACGCCGGAATTACTTTAACGAAAGTGACCTTGACCTTTCTTCCAAAGTAATAAATGCTATTGAAAGCGGACTTCAGCCGATATTTTGCTGCGGCGAGAAACTTCATGAACGGGAAAAATCAATATATACAGAGGTTATTAAAAAACAGGTTCACCTCGGACTGTTTGATCTGGATGCTGAACATTTCAAAAAAGTGATTATTGCATACGAACCGGTATGGGCAATCGGGACAGGTAAAAATGCAACACCCGAACAGGCACAGGAAATACACCAGTATATAAGGCACCTGATTGAAGAACAATATAACAGTGATATGGCAGATAATACAACCATACTTTACGGGGGAAGTTGCAAACCCTCCAACGCCCGCGAGATTTTCAGCAAGGATGATGTTGACGGAGGATTGATCGGCGGTGCTTCCCTTTCTGCTGATGATTTCTACAGTATCATAAACTCATTCTGAAAAAGTCAATTGATAATTAAATTTTTAGGGAACTTTAAACTGATAAGCCATCGCAATTGATAAAGCTTACAGCTGTGCAATTATTTAATCAAATTATACATGATTTTCAGCCACTAACAGGTTTTGTTAAACTTTTTACCGGCATTTCCGTATAATATTTTTAAACATTTATCATTCAATTGGTTATGCCGGAATGAAATTTAGCCTTTTTTTTCAATATCAGGGAATAGCGAAAGCTTTTCTTTGCTTTTTATATTGGACTTTTTTGTTTTTTCTGACAAACCCGGTGCTTCACTGCCAGGAAAACGCTGTTTTTTCCGGGGATGCCGGTTCATTTCCCGGTGAACTCACTGCGTTTATGGGGCCCAACATTGACGAAAACCAGGAGAAAATAATTGGTCTTTTTGAATCTAACTGGAATGAAGGCTTATTTGATTCTGAAGAGAAGAGTAACATAATAAAAATCTCTGATCTCCTGGCAGGCCAGAATGCCCGTCCGGTTCCCCATTTCATTAACCTGATCCGCCTTCTCAACCTCTTTATAGAGGAAGACCCCGGCAGAAAGCATTTTCCAAAGTGGATTGAAGCTACAAAGTACTATGCTGCCGATAACGGTTACAGACTTTCTTTTATTGACGAATTATTAGTCCAGATATACCTGCTTTTGAAAGACAATATTATTTTCAGGTCATCAGCTGTTCAATGGAAAGCTGCAAACGGAGGTTTTAATTTACATTTTGACTCCACCCTTTATGTAAGCTTTGACAGGGCGGATCTGACATGCTATTCATCAAATGACAGTATTGTGATTTACAACACCCGGGGAACTCTGAGTTTGTCTGAAAAAAGATGGAACGGCACAGGCGGCAGGGTCGGGTGGGAAAGATCAGGTTACGAACTGCATGAAGTCAGCGCAGATTTGAAAAACTACACTATTAACCTGAACAACAACAATTACAGTGCTGATTCGGTAACATTCACCCATGGGGAATATTTCAGCGAGAAGATCACGGGCAAACTGACTGACAGGGTCGTAAGGAGAACAGAAAGCACGAACACAACATATCCCCGTTTCACATCCTACAGTCAGAATATTTCAATAACCAATGTTTTCCCTGATGTCAACTATAAAGGGGGAATCTCCATGAGGGGGAAAAGTCTTATCGGTGCCGGCAGTGAAGATTCAGATGCAAATATTACAATAATGCTCAACGGGGAACGCTTTTTTACCGGATTTTCCGATTATTTTATTTTTTCACAAGAGGAAATATCATCCAACAGCACTGAGATTACCATTTTCATTGAAGAGGATTCAATTTACCATCCTGATCAGCGTCTGAATTTTTCCGGGAAAAATTCCGTTCTCACACTCAACAGGAATGACAATGCAATGTCAGAAAGCCCTTTTTCAAATAGCTATCATGAGGTAAATATGAATTTCGGACAGCTTATCTGGGAAAAGAATGAAGACAGGATCTACTTCACAATGCCCAGCGGCAGGTCGGCCGGAACTGCAAATTTTGAATCCTTCAGCTATTTCAGCAATGAAAGGTTTATGGAAATTCAGGGAAGGGACGAAGTCCACCCCCTTCTTTCAGTCAGACGCTATGCATCGGCCAATGAAGGAGCTGAGCTTACTGCAGAGGGGTATGCTTCTTTCATGAGAAGGCCTGTAAGCAGCATCAGGCACCAGCTAATAAGCCTTGCAATTGAAGGATTCATCTATTATTACTCCGGATCAGGTATCTTCACGGTCAATGAAAAGCTGAACGATTACCTTCTGTCCAGCCGTAACCTGATCGATTATGATGTAATAAATTTTGAATCCAGAACAAATGCCCCGCAGGAACACGGGGTGCTGGATCTTAACACCTTTGAACTGAAGATCAACGGCATACCGCAGGCATTCATAAGCAATGTTCAGAACGTAAATATTTACCCTGAAAACAACAGTGTGATTCTTACGCAAAACAGGAATTTCCGTTTCGGCGGAAGGGTTAATGCGGGTTACCTGACATTTTACGGAGACAATTTTTCATTTGATTACGACAACTTCAGCATCAATCTCCAGAAAATAGATTCCATAAGCATAGTTGCCGCCCGGGATGAATACGATATGTACGGGAGAGCACTTGTGGAGAATGTAAAAAACCTTATCCGGAACGTTACAGGGAAGATACATGTAGATAAGCCCGACAACAAATCGGGTAACGAGGATTATGAAGAATTTCCTAAATTCCAAAGTATTGATCACTCATATGTTTTTTACGACAGTCCGGATATTCACGACGGCGTTTATGAACAAAAGAATATCTACTTCAGGGTTTACCCTTTCAAAATTGACAGTCTCAATACATTCAGATTTGAATATGTAAACCTGGAAGGAGTGTTTGTCACTTCCGGAATATTCCCTGAATTTGAAGAAAACCTGTCGCTTCAGGAAGACATGTCGCTTGGCTTCACCCATGTAACAACTGATGCAGGGATGCTTCTATACGAAGGCAAAGGGAGGTTTTACGACATGATTAAAATGAGCCGTGAGGGACTGGAAGGTGACGGTATAATTGAATACCTCACTTCATCGATCTATTCTGAGGATATAAACTTTTTCCCCGATTCGGCCAATATATTCGCAAATGAATTCAGGATGGAAAAAAGCAGTGATGCTGGTGGCTTCCCTAAGGTGTCGTCAAGAGATAATTTTGTTCAGTGGCTGCCTCTTAAAGATGAGCTGTACATTGAAAAAGGGGAAAGGCCTTTCACACTGCTGAACGATAACACAACACTTGCAGGAAACCTTCTCCTCACCCCGGAAAAACTTAAAGGTGACGGAAAACTGGAAACTGAAAATTCTCTTTTTGCCTCCTCCCTCTTCAGGTTCGGGCCAAACTCATTTGAATCGGATACAGCCGATTTCATATTGTATGATACGGGAGGTGAGGAGATTGTATTTGAATCACCTGATGTCTATGCAAATGTTGACACAGAAAGACTTACAGGGGAGTTCAGGGTCAACGACGGGCAGAAGGGGGTAATGTTCCCAAAAAATCTTTACGCAGCTTACCCGGAAAATTTTTCCTGGGATATTGGGTCCGGGGAGATGAAACTGCTCTCTTCTGAAACAGTCCCCGGTGAGGAATACAGCGGGGCTCTCTTTATTTCAGTTTGCGGGGAAAGGGATTCGCTCTATTATATATCCCCTTCAACTACTTTCGGTTACAGGGATAATATTTTAACTTCCGATGGCGTCAGGAGCATAGGGGTTGCAGATGCAACCATCATCCCCTACGGGGAAAGGATCAAGGTTGAAAAGGATGGCGCAATGAGTGAACTGCAGGGTGCAATGGTAGAAACAGGTGCCGGACATACTATTTACGATGCAGGTATCAGGGTTTATTCAAAAAACAGATACGGCGGATATGGTTATTACGACTATGTAGATGACAGGAATAATGTTCATCCTTTCCGGTTTGACACGATAGGAGTTAACAGTGACACAACAACCTTTGCTTCGGGGACGATAGGTGAAGAAGAGAACTTCAGGCTGAACGACTATCTCATTTTCAGGGGGAATGTGTTTCTGGAAGCCGGTAACAAGCTCCTTACCTTTGAAGGGGGAGCCGGTTTAATTAAAACCTGTCCTGAACAGGATCCTGAATGGATATATTTCAGTAATGAGATCAACCCCCTCAATGTAATGATCCCTGTACCTGGTGAACCTGTTTCAACTGGTGATGAGGATATTCATGCAGGTTTGTTGCTATCAGGCCATACTCCGGAAATATATCCGGCCTTTTTTGTCAGGAAGAAGAACAATTCTGATATAAATCTTATTGCAGCTGACGGCTATCTTCAATATCACACTGCAACCAATTCGTACAGGCTTGGCCCGCAAGAAAAGTTCAATAACCCGGAATACCCGGGCAATTTTGTGAGACTTGGCACAGATAACTGCATTCTTTACGGTGAAGGAGTAATTGATCCCGGGGCTGAACTTGGGCAGTTGAAGCTTAATTCTGCAGGATTCTTCACCTCTTCGGCAGAAAAGGAGGAAACAAAACTTGAACTTGCACTGGGTGTCGATTTCTTTTTCTCTGATGACGCTATTGAGATAATGTCAGGGGAATTCTTAACCGGGGAAGAAGGCGGTCAGATTGATTCAATGGGATTCTTCCATACAAAGGGTCTCAATCATCTGCTTGGAAAAGAAGCAGCAGGTGAGTACCGCCAGCAACGAACAAGAGGTTCTTCGGGCAGAAGAATTCCCGGGCCGATGGACAAAACGCTTTTTTTCAGCAAAGTTGAATTTATATGGGACAACGAATCCGGTTCGTACCGTTCTGTCGGAAAACTGGATCTGAAATATATTGGAGGAGTTAAAATCAACAGGCAGGTAACCGGTTATATCGAAATATCAAAAAGGAGCACAGGAGATTTTTTCGATCTCTACATTGAAGCCGGAGAAGGCAAATGGTACTATTTCGGCTACACAAGGGGAAATATGCAGGCATACTCATCAAATGGAGCATTTGTAGAAACAATAAATGACTTGCGGACCCGGCGGAGGGAAATGAGAGTGCCACAGGGAGAAACACCATATATTTACATGCCTGCAACTGAAACAAAGCTGAATCAGTTTTTCAGCAGGTACCGCCGTAATTCTGAAGCAGGTGATGAGGCCGGCAAGGATGTTTACAACGGTGGCAGGGAGAATAAATAATTTATTCAGAAATTCTTTTCCATTTCGAGTATCTCAAGGTTACTAATTTCTCCGTTTTCAATTGAAAACCTTACCGCTGTGCTTACATTATGAATGCCGGAACGGCCTGCAGCACCAGGGTTTATATGGAGAAGGTCAAGTTTCTTATCGTTCATTACCCTGAGTATATGAGAATGTCCGCATATAAAAAGACCGGGAGGCTTTTCATAAATGAGCGGTTTCACATTCCTGTCATACCTGCCCGGATAACCGCCGATATGGGTTATCCACACATCAACGCTTTCAAATTCAAACCTTTGGTGAAGAGGGAACTTCCCCCTGATGTCAGGTGCATCAATATTTCCGTAAACCGCCCTTAAGGGTCTGAAGTTCTCCAGCGCCACTGCAACATCCGTGCTGCCGATATCACCGGCATGCCATATCTCATCGCAGTTACTGAAAAAATCAAACAGTTTTTCATTCAAATACCCGTGCGTATCTGACAGGCAACCTATACGTTTCATATATTTGCAATTTTATCCATATTTTTGAAATAATTACAACAGCCTTTAAAAATGCATTTGTTTTATACACCCGGTTTCAGTGAAAAAAAAAGTCTCCTGAACAAGGAGGAGTCACACCACTGCATAAATGTAATGAGATTTTCAAAAAGCAGCATTGTTTATGTAACAAATGGCAGGGGCGACCTTTACAAAGCTGAAATTGAGGAACCCGACCCGTCAGGGTGCCGCCTGAAAATTATTGAAAAACAGAGCGGTTTTGGAAAAAGAGATTACAACTTAACAATAGGTATATGTCCCACAAAAAACCCGGGAAGATTCGAATTCTTCATTGAAAAGTCAACCGAAATCGGTATTGATAATATAATACCACTTATTTGCAGCAGTTCGGAGCGAAAAAAGATCAACCCTGAAAGGATTGAAAGGATCATCACATCAGCAATGAAGCAGTCGTTAAAGGCATACAGACCCATTCTTGAAAAAGTACAGGATTTAAAGGAAGCTCTGAAAGATGATTTTGAAGGGCAGAAATTTATAGCATCCGAATCGGTTGATCCGGAAATGAATCTTGGATCGCTTTGCAAGCCCGGAGAGAATGTATTTGTTCTTATAGGAGCGGAAGGTGGATTCTCTGAACGTGAGATGGAACAGGCGGCCGGAAGTGGTTTTATCCCGGTAAGCCTGGGTGATTACCGGTTAAGGACTGAAACTGCGGGAATTGTTGCATGCCATACTGTTCATCTTGTAAATAATCTGGAAAGATAAAAGCCGGTTAATATCATCTTCGGGCTGAATTACCCTGCTGCCGTGCATATTCAATTATTCTGCTGACTACCCTGTTATTAACCCTGTATAAATTCCTGTCCAGATAATCTTTTAAATCGCTGTACTCAATCCTGCTGTCAATAAGGGCTGAGCGAACTTTTGAAATGCGACCTTCCGGCTTTTCCAGGGAATTGATCATGTAAACATAATGCGAATAATTCTTCATAAACAGGAGGTTTAACATTTTTTAACAATATTAAAAACGGAAGATGGGGGAATTTATTATTAAAAACTCCCCCATCTTCCGTAAAAAATAATAAATTACCTCATCAGCTAAAAGTCAAACTGATCTTCTTCCGCTCAATTATCTTGCGAAGATTTATCAGGGCATACCTCATTCTGCCCAGTGCAGTATTGATACTGACATTGGTTTGCTCTGCTATCTCCTTGAAACTCAGTCCACCATAATGCCTCATCAATATTACCTGTTTCTGTTCCTCAGGCAGTTCATCAATCAGCATTCTCACATCCGTGGTGATCTGGTTTTCGATCATATCATCTTCCACGTTTTTGCCGGAAAATTTTTTGGAATTGAAAATATCCGACTCATAGTCGTCATTGGAAAATGTATTGACCTGTTTTTCTTTCCTGAAATGGTCTATAATCAGGTTATGGGCAATTCTTATAACCCATGAAACAAAACGCCCGTTTTCACGGTACTTTCCATCCAGTAACGACCTGATCACCTTGATAAATGTATCCTGGAAAATATCCTCCGCAAGCTGCTGATTTTTGACAATCAGCAAAATATAGGTATACACCTTGTCCTTATGGCGGTTTATCAACTCCTCTATTGCCGCCTGCTCACCATTTAAAAACTTTTGCACAAGTTCCTGATCACTCATATTTGCCATTCTAGCCTGCACAACCACCTCCTTTTTTCTAAATTCAAATTCAACTCACAAACCAAAACTACACAAGGCACCGTTAAATAATTTTCAATCTCAAGTGCATTTGAATTATATTTGCAAATTTACTAAAAATTAACCCCTTGATAATACCTTTTGGCCTTTTTAACATTTTTAAACATAATAACTAAACCACTTCCTATATTGTTTTAAACAATAATTATGCCAGAAAAAAAAAACACACTACATAATTATATACAAATCAAAGGAGCAAAAGTTCATAATCTGAAAAACATAAATCTGGACATTCCAAGGGACAGGTTTGTGGTTATTACAGGCTTGTCAGGCTCCGGCAAATCCTCTTTGGCATTTGATACTTTGTATGCTGAAGGACAAAGGCGTTATGTTGAAAGCCTCTCATCTTACGCCCGCCAGTTCATGGGAAGAATAAACAAACCCGAAGTTGATTTCATAGGAGGTATCCCTCCTGCAATTGCCATAGAACAAAAGGTTAAAACACAAAACCCGCGGTCAACTGTAGGAACTTCAACCGAGATCTATGATTATCTTAAATTGCTCTATGCACGTACTGGAACTACGGTGTCACCGGTATCGGGTGAAGTAGTAAAAAAGCATACTGTTACGGATGTGGTGGAATATATCCTTTCATTTCGTGAAAAAACACCGGTTCTGATAATGTCCCCAGAAAAAGCACCTCCGGGGAGTGAGATTGAAAAATACCTGGATGTTAAGCAAAAAGAAGGGGTTACAAGGATAGAGGTAAACGGAAATGTTGTAAAGATCCAGGATGCAGAAAAAGAGCTGGTTGCAAAAAAAAATGACGGGGAAATCAACCTGGTTATTGACAGGGTAGTGGTTGCACACAACGATGATACACGTGCACGTATTGGTGACTCTGTTGAAACTGCATTTGCAGAAGGAAAAGGAAAATGCATTGTGAAAACAGGCGATAAAGACAATGAAAAAAAGTGCAGCTTCTCAAATCTTTTTGAACTTGACGGTATACTGTTTGATGAACCTTCAGTTCATATGTTCAGTTTCAACAATCCTCTGGGCGCATGTCCGGTTTGCGAGGGATATGGAAAAATAATTGGCGTTGACGAAGATCTTGTTGTTCCTGATAAAAGTCTTTCTGTATACAATGATGCCATTGCATGCTGGAGAGGTGAAAAGATGAAAAAATGGAAAGAGAGGCTGATATTTAATGCGTCGAAATTCGGTTTTCCCATTCACAAGCCATATATAGAGTTAACAGAGGAGCAGAAAAGTCTGCTGTGGACAGGGAACAGGTACTTTTACGGCCTGAACCGCTTCTTTGAATACCTTGAAAAGAAAAAATATAAAATTCAATACAGGGTAATGATGAGCCGGTACAAGGGGAAAACAACCTGTCCAAAATGCAGGGGAACCCGGTTGAAAAAAGAGGCTTCATTGGTGCAGGTTGGCGGGAAAACCATTCAGGAACTTGTTACAATGCCGATAGATTCCCTGTACAGTTTTTTTAAGGGACTGAAACTTGATACTTTTCAGGAAAAGGTTGCCAAACGGGTGCTGGATGAAATAAAAAGCAGGATCACTTTTCTCAGGGATGTAGGTCTGGGCTACCTCACATTAAACCGTCTCTCTTCCACTCTTTCCGGAGGTGAATCGCAGCGTATAAATCTGGCAACATCCCTCGGAAGCAGTCTGGTAGGCTCCCTTTATATCCTGGATGAACCAAGCATAGGGCTTCACCCGAGAGATACCACCAGGCTTGTCAAAGTGCTCAGGAAACTCAAAAATACAGGAAATACAGTTATTGTTGTGGAGCATGAAGAAGAGGTCATTCGTGCCTCAGATATGATTATTGATATAGGTCCTCTTGCAGGGCGCAACGGGGGCGAAATAGTTTTCTGCGGGGATCATTCACACTTACTGAAGGAGGAAAAAAGTCTAACCGCCAGGTACCTTAATGGCAGGGAAAAGATACCTGTACCGTCAGGCAGAAGAAGGTGGAACAGCTTTATTGAAGTTACGGATGCAAACGAAAACAATCTGAAAAATATAACCGTCAGGATACCCCTTAATGTAATGACTGTTGTTACAGGAGTCAGTGGCTCCGGTAAATCATCACTGGTAAAGGATATACTTTACCCTGCCCTCTCAAGGCTTTATGGAGTTAAACCGGCCAGACCCGGTAAATTCGGAGTGCTTAAGGGAGACACCGGTCTGATTGAGGGTGTTGAGTTTGTTGACCAGAATCCCATCGGCAGGTCGTCACGCTCAAATCCGGTTACATATGTAAAGGCTTACGACGAGATAAGAAAACTGTTTGCAGCACAACCCGCATCCAGGATCAGAGGTTACACCCCCTCGCACTTTTCATTCAACACCGGTGGAGGACGTTGTGAAGAGTGCCAGGGGGAAGGTTCAATAAAAGTGGAAATGCAGTTCATGGCCGATGTTCATCTTGTTTGTGAAAGCTGTAATGGGCAAAGATTCAAACAGGAGGTTCTTGAAGTAAGATACAGGGGGGAAAATATCCATAATGTGCTTGAGATGACTGTGAATGAAGCAATAGAATTCTTTACACCTGATAATTCATCAAACGGAAAAAAAATAGTTGAAAAACTGGAGCCTCTCAGGTCGACCGGACTGGGATATATAAGACTTGGTCAGCCTTCTGCTACTTTAAGCGGAGGCGAAAACCAGCGTGTCAAGCTGGCATCTTTCCTGGGAAAAGAAAACAGGCACCCCACCCTCTTCATATTCGATGAACCTACCACAGGCCTTCATTTTTATGATATTGGAAAGCTGCTTGATTCATTCTTTTTTCTGATAAAAAAAGGGCACAGTATCCTCATAGTGGAACACAATCCTGAAATTGTTAAATGTTCGGACTGGGTAATTGATCTCGGACCGGAAGGAGGGGAAAAGGGAGGATATGTTATTTTTGAAGGAACTCCGGAGGAACTTGCAAAAAGAGGCGATTCATATACCGGACGGTTTCTTGCAAAGAAATTGCGCTGACAAAAAGATTTTCACTTTTCCTTGAAACCAAACATTATTGCGACACATCCGCTGTTTTGACCATTATTGCTTTCAGAAGAGAGTACTTTTACAGAGATCAGTAACTGCCGGGTTGATTCAGGTGAATAATCCCACGTAGTACTGTAATCGTTGTCACGGTTGGTGTATATCTCATTCCGGTCTGTATCCATAACGGTAAACTGAACCCCGGCAAGATTATCATCACCGCAAATAGCAAGCCTGTAATTATGATTTGCAAAAAATGTCTTGTACAGCTCAGCCTCTTCACCCTCATTCAATACAGCCGCATGGTAATTTCCGTCATGCATATAAGAACCGAGCTCTGCCTTGCATACACGCTTTGCGAATATCTTGCACTGCCCGCTAACGCTGCCGGGCAAGAACACAAACGCCGCAAAAAAAAGCAATACCGCTATAATACTCTTCATTGATAAATATTTAAACAACAATAAAAACTGTGCCGGTTAAACCTCAATTTAATATGAATTCCCCATGATTCTGAAGACTCACAAAAAGACATGAATAAATATGGGGAATCCATCGGATTGAAAATCAATAGTTCAAAGTTTTAATTAAGTATAATATTGATAAATAATTTACTAACCATAATTTATACAGATGAAACAAAGTTGTAGCGGACGGTCTCAATTATTTCTTTCAGGTCTTGAAACTGCCGCTGTGTAATTACACTCTCTCCTGTTGTATCCGTAACTGCTCCCTTTTCTCCTCTGCCGGCCGGAACCGGAGTTGCTGAAGAAGGAACTTCAAAAGTTTTGTATATTTCCGATATCCGGCTTACCTGGCTGTAAATATCTTCAACATCTTCATTGTTTTTATTCATTTCCAGAATCTTCATCAGCAGTTCAACCGAATACTTCTGATCAATAAGATGGCGAACCAGTTCATTGCCCTTCACATTGTTGGCATCAACAAGACTGGAAGCAATATACAGTCCTTCAACAAGTCCACCGGCAAAAAGCATTGCAGCAACCGACTCCCGTTCATCCTCCTTCAAGATAGCACTGGAACTCAGGTAAGTTTCGGAAATAATATCCATTACAATTTCACGGTTATTCAGGTTCGCCTCAAGCCGCTCGAGAGTCTGGCCGTCAACCGCATCCATTATACCGAGCCTTTCGGCAAGCTCTTTTGATACAGCCATATATGTAATGGAAACCTGTGTCTGGTCGAAAAACCCTGCATAACTCAGGTCGGTTATATAAACTCCAAGGTTTAAAGCCATACTTTTTGTAGTAAGGTAATTGCCTGAATTCTCAACCGGATTTAACAGGTCACCGTCAAAAACGGCACCGGATGAATTGAGCAGTGAAGCTATTTCTACAGGAGAAGGTAATGCATAAAAAACCTGCTTCACCCGCTCCAGGTCTTTAATTTCCTCAATGGTCACCCCTTCTTCAAAATCGTCCTCTTCAACCTTTGTTGTTGAGTCGCGGCATGAATGAAATGAAAAAATTATAAAAAACATAAAAACTGAACCCAGTTTCTTCATTCAGGAATTGTTTTTTTGTTTCTGTTTAAAAACCTAAAAGCCAAACTTTTTTATACGCAAATTGCCGGTTACCATTTACTACGGATAAACGAATGGAATGGTTGCAAAAAAGGCTGATTTTTGCAGTATTAAGTATGGGCAGGCATAAAGCACTCAAACAGGCAACCTGCGAAATATCAATGTATGCTGGAAAAAAACTTCATGAATTGAGAACGCTCGTAAACAGCGGGGTCAGCAATTTTGGAATAATTCATTTTCCCCCTGAAATCACCTACCGATTTGAAGTTCCTGATCTTCATCCAGTCTTCAAGCCTGTTCACCATTTTGGAAATTTCACCGGTTCCGTGTTTGTAAAGCACGGAGCAGACCTGAACAGTCTGTGCACCTGCCAGCAATTGTTTTATAACACCATCACCGGTGTGAACACCGGTTGATGCAGAGATGTCTATGCCCGGAACCTTGCCCGATATGATAGCAACCCAGCGAAGAGTATGCCTCAGATCAGACGGTGAGCTGAATACTTCGGCAGATACCATTTTCATTTTTTCAACGTCAATATCAGGTTCATAAAAACGGTTGAAAACCACTACCCCGTTAATTCCAATACCTCTTAATTTTTCAATCACACTTACAATATTCGTGAAGTGATTTCCAAGCTTCATCGATACCGGAATGGTTACGGTTTTTTTAACCTTCAGGGCAAGATCGAAGTAGATATCTTCATATTTTGATGAAGGTGCATTCCTGTCATATGGAAGGAAATAGACATTAAGTTCTATCCCATCCGCTCCCGCTTCTTCAATTTTTTTGGCAAACCCAACCCAATCCTTTGAAGAAACACAGTTTATACTTGCAATGACCGGTATGGATACACTTTTTTTAACCTCCTCAATAAGACTTAGATACTCTTCAACCGAATTATTTTTGGTGTAGTTCAGTATATAATCTTCGGCTTCAGGATAACCATGCCCGGTCATCATACTTCCGGCTTCAAAATTAATCTGTTCCTCGAAAAGGGATTTGAGCACAACTGCACCTGCTCCGGCCTTTTCAATTTGTTTGATTTTTTCGACGGAACTTGTCAGTCCCGAGCTGGCTGCTATTACGGGGTTGCTAAGTGTCAACCCCATGTATTTTACCTCGAGATTTACCATTTTATCAATATTGATTTATAAGTTAATATTTTGTTTGCTTTAAATATAAAAACAGATCAATACATTCTTTCACCGAAAATTACACTGCCCACTCTTATCAAAGTGCTGCCCTCTTCAAGGGCAATGTCGTAATCAGATGACATACCCATGGAAAGTTCACAAAAACCCGGCTCATCTTTAAAGTATTCATCCTTGAGCTTTCTGAACAACCCTGAAAGCTGTCTGAACTCTTTCCTGATCTGTTCACGGTTATCGGTAAAGGTAGCCATACCCATCAGGCCACATAACCTTGCATTTTCCATCTCTTGTGTAAAAGATGAATTCAGCAGCTCATGAACCTCCTGTTCAGACATCCCGAACTTAGTTTCCTCTTCTGCAATGTGGATCTGCAGCAGGCAATCAATAACACGGTTATTCTTAACACCTTCCTTGTTAATTACTTTCAGCAGCTTCAATGAATCAACGCCGTGGATAAGACTTATATAGGGTGCAATATATTTTACTTTGTTTGACTGGAGATGTCCAACCATATGCCATTGTATATCTGAAGGCAGGTTATCTCTTTTGTTCATGAGCTCCTGAACCTTGTTCTCGCCAAACAGCCTGTGCCCTGTACCATAAGCATCAAGTATCTCAGCTTCACTTCGCGTCTTCGTTACAGCAACAAGCTTTACATTATCCGGCAATTTTTCAAGAAGACTGTACAGGTTCTCTCTTATCCCCATAAAAATGGTTATTTTATTTCAAATTACACTTCAAATGAACATAAAGGTTTTTCATATAAAATTTAAACACAGGCAATATGAAAAAATTTTATGAAAAAGCGAAGCAGTTCCGTATTTAATGTTTCTTGCCGGTGACATAAACAACTTATCTAGTCGAGGCTGTGCACAACCAACCCGCTTCTGAGCTTTGGTTCGAACCATGTTGTTTTTGGAGGCATAATATTCCCTGTATCAGCAATATCCATAAGCTGATCCATTGATACAGGGTAGAGGGCAAACGCCACCTTCATTTCTCCGCTGTCAACACGTCTTTTCAGTTCTCCAGGGCCTCTTATACCGCCTACAAAATCAATCCTCCTGTCAGTTCTCAGGTCTTTTATTCCCAGGATCCTGTCAAGTACATGGTCTGAAAGCACCGTCACATCGAGACTCCTGATAGGGTCATTATCGTCGTAGGTGCCTGCCTTTGCAGTAAGCGAATACCATTTGCCCTCCAGGTACATACCGAAATTATGTATTCTGTCAGGTTTGTATTCAGCTTCACCCATTTCCTCAATTTCAAATATCCCGCGAAGCTTTTCTAAAAACTCTGCTGCAGATAAACCGTTCAGATCCCTGACCACCCTGTTGTAATCAATAATGGTAAGTTGATTATCCGGAAAATGAACAGCCATGAAATAGTTGTATTCTTCTTTCCCGGTATGATCAGGGTTGTTCTTCTTTTTCTCATTCCCCACCAGGGCAGCAGCGGCTGTGCGGTGATGTCCGTCAGCAACATAGGTGCAGGGGATCTTTTCAAACAGTTCAACAATACGGTCAGATGCAGCCTTGTCATTTACAAGCCAGAAATGATGACCCACACCGTCAGCAGCAGTGAAATCATATTCAGGTTCAGTTTTATTTACAACATCAGCTACAATGGTGTCAATTTCCTCTACAGCTCTGTATGTAAAAAATACAGGCTCCATATTTGCATTGGTGACCCTTACATGCTTCATCCTGTCTTCTTCCTTGTCCTTGCGTGTCAGCTCATGTTTCTTTATAACTCCGTTGATATAATCTTCCACTCCTGCACAGCCAACTATACCATACTGGGTTTTGCCGTGCATGGTTTGGGCGTATATGTAAAGTTTATCATCATTATCCTGAACAAGCCACCCTTTTTCAAGAAACTTCTGAAAATTTTCCCTTGCCTTCTCATATACCACAGGTTCATGCTCGTCAGTTCCTTCAGGGCAGTCAATTTCGGGTTTGATAATATGAAGGAGTGAATAGGGGTTTCCCTTTGCCTCCTCTTTTGCCTCTTCCGAGTTAAGCACATCATAAGGCCGGGAGGCAACCTCCTTTGCAATGTCTGCCGGGGGACGAATGCCTTTGAAAGGTTTTAGAATAGCCATATTTCCGATTGTTTTTTATTAGTTAAACAAAAATATGCAGGCATCTTTTTTGATGCCTGCAGTTACATAAATCCGGCCTACTTGTTCACCTGGAACGTAGTATCGCCTTTTTTGATAAATCCCACGATCTGATTTGCAGCTGCAATACCGGCATTTATGTTTGCCTCTGCTGTCTGCGCACCCATCTTCCTGGGTGTGAAGAAATATCTTCCGGCATACTTCACTGCCATATCATCCTTGCAGGCAGGTTCAATATCGGAAAGATATCTCAGGTCTGCTCTTTCTTCCATTGCCTTTAACAGGCCTTCCTCGTCAATAACCTCTTTTCGGGCAGTATTGACAAGTGTTCCGCCTTTGGGCATTGATGACAAAAGCTTGTATCCTACCAGCCTGAGGTTTTCTTCCCTGGCTGGTATGTTCAGGGAAATATAATTACAGGTTTTATACAACTCTTCAATTGAACCAAGAGGTGTTAAGCCTTCTTTCTTTATTTCTTCATCATCTTTACGGGGATGGAAAGTAAATACCTCCATACCGAAGCCTTTTGCAATCCTTGTCACATGCTTGCCAACATTCCCGTAACCATGTATGCCGAGTTTTTTACCGTACAATTCGGTTCCTGATGAACCGTTGAACATATTACGTGCGGAATAGACCATCATTCCCGTTGCCAGCTCGGCAACTGCATTTGAATTTTGACCCGGGGTGTTCATTACAACAATACCCTTTTCAGTTGCTGTTTCCAGATCAACATTATCATAGCCGGCACCTGCCCTTACTACAATCTTAAGGTTGGCGCCTGCCTCCAGTACCTCGCTGTCAACTTTGTCACTTCTGACAATAAGTGCCTCAACTCCTGCTACCGCTCTGATCAGATCGGACTTGTCAGCATACTTTTCAAGCAGGATAAGTTCAAAACCTGCTTTTTCAGTTATTTCCCTTATCTTTTCAATTGCCAGAGGCGCAAAGGGTTTTTCAGTTGCTACCAGTATTTTAGCCATATCAAAAAATATTTTAACGTTTATGCATGCATTTCTTCAAATTCTTTCATTGTATCGATAAGAGCCTTTACGCTTTCCTCAGGAAGCGCATTATAGATTGAAGCCCTGAATCCGCCAACAGACCTGTGCCCCTTAATTCCAACCATGCCTTTCGACTGGGCAAACTTAAGGAATTCATCGCTCAGATGCTCGTACTCTTTTTTCATAACAAAGCATACATTCATTATGGAGCGTGATTTATTTTCAGCCGTTCCTGTAAACAACCTGCTGTCATCAATCGCATCATACAACAGTCCTGCTTTTGCACGGTTCTTCTCTTCCATTTTTTTAACTCCTCCCAGTTTTTTGAGCCACTTCAATGTTTCCTTAACTGTGAAAATAGGCAGACAGGGAGGAGTATTGAACATTGACCCGTTTTCAATATGTGTTTTGTAATTCAGCATAGTCGGTATCATTCGTTCAACCTTCCCAAGTATATCCTCTCTTACAATTACAAATGTAACACCTGCCGGACCAAGATTTTTCTGAGCTCCTCCGTAAATCAGACCATACCTTGAAACATTAACCGGACGGCAGAAAATATCTGACGACATATCGGCTACCAGGGGTACCGGACTCTCATAGTCTTCATGAATCTGGGTGCCGAAAATAGTGTTATTGGTTGTAATATGAAAATAATCGGCATCTGCGGGAATCTTGAAGTTTTCAGGTATATAGTTGAAATTCTTATCTGCCGAACTGGCAACAATTTCAACTTCACCAAAATTCTTTGCTTCCTTAATTGCTTTCTTTGCCCAGGAACCAGTTTCAAGGTATGCAGCCTTTTTGTTCATAAGGTTGAAGGGTACCAT
>PUMT01000158.1 GCA_003551495.1 Bacteroidota bacterium | reverse complement strand
CCGGCCTCCTTTTCTATCTTTTCAAGTTCGGCCTCACCGGCAATGGAGGATTCTATTATCCACTGACGCATTTTGGCAATACAGTCAAATTCTTCCTCCCACCGGAGCCTCTCTTTTGACTTGTACCTTTCATGGGAACCGGAAGTGGAGTGTCCCAAAGGCTGAGTCATCTCCTCTACGTGGAAAACAACCGGCACATGCTCTTTTCTTGATATTTCAACACCTTCAGCAAACATTTTGCAAAGTCCCGGATAATCCCAACCCTTCCCTTTCATTATCACTATCCCCGGCTTATCTGAAGTGCGTTCGAAACCGCTGAGGATTTCGGAGATACTGCCCTTGGCTGTCTGGTATTCCTTAGGCACCGATATCCCGTAGCCATCATCCCACACTGCCAGAGCTACCGGAACCTGCAACACGGCTGCAGCATTTATTGTTTCCCAGAAATGTCCTTCAGAAGTGCTTGCATCTCCAATGGTACCAAAAGCAACCTCGTTTCCCCCTGAGCTGAGCCGCTGCAAATCCTTTAACTCATCCAGTTCCCTGAAAAGCCTTGAAGTGTATGCCAGTCCGAGCAACCTCGGCATTTGTCCTGCCGTAGGGGAAATATCTGAAGAAGAGTTTTTCTGTTTCATAAGGTCTTTCCATGTACCGTCTTTATTGAGGCTGCGGGTTGAGAAATGGTTGTTGAATGAGCGGCCGCCATTGCCGGGATTAAGTTCGCCGTCGGTTTCCCCGTAAAGCTGTGCGAAAAATTCTTTGGGAGTAAATATATCAGCTGCCATCATGAAGGTCTGGTCACGGTAATAACCCGAACGCCAGTCGCCTTCCCTGAAATTCTTGGCCATGGCTATTTGTGCAACCTCTTTGCCGTCACCGAAGATGCCGAACTTTGCCCTTCCGGTAAGCACCTCTCTCCTGCCAGTAACACTAAGCTGCCGGCTCAGAACTGCAAGTTTGTAATCTGACAATACTTCGGATTTGAATTCTTCAAATGATAATTCCTTATTCTTTTCCGCTGTTTTCTTTTCCATCGTAAATTGTTTTTAAATAATGTCCTTATTGGAACATAAAGCTGTTTAACACAACGTTAAATTAAATAACTTGTGTCAGTAAAAAATTTTATGGTAAGGAGATCATTAAACTGATACAGGTAAAATCCAATTTTGTTTACTATTTAACATTATTGAGAGTATTTTTGTTTTAAGGTAAAAGCCTTTTTAATGAAACCATCATTGTAAGGTTTGTAAATTTACATTGTTAAAGATAATAAAGTTATGAGCGATATAATATACACCATACTGCCCGTTGCCGGACTGCTGGGATTAGCCTTTATAGGGTTTGGGATAAATATTTTCTTCAGGAAAAACGGCAGGTTCCCTGAAACATCCGTTGGACGTAACAGGGAAATGCAAAAAAGAGGTATTACGTGCGTAAGGCACGATGAGATAAGGCGCTGCAGGGCGGCAGGCGGAAAAGGGATCTCAGGATGCTGTTCATCCGGCTGACCGTTATTTTTCAACGGGTTCCGGCAGCTCCTCTTCCGGTTTCCCTTCGGGGGGCGTTTCCCGCATCCATCCGGAAAAACCCTCCGTATATTCAACTTCAAGCTTACCTGAATCGGATTCATATATAAAGTAAGCTTCCAGGTTTTCATTTTTTTCGGCCATCTCAAGACTCTCCGCGAGTCCCATAACCATAAATGCGGTAGCCCATGCATCAGCTTCCATGGCTGTTCCTGTGATAACTGTAACGCTCAACAGGTTGTGGTCAACAGGATATCCCGTGTGGGGGTCAATGGTATGGGAGTACCTTCTTCCATCCTTAATGAAAAAGCGCCTGTAGCTCCCGGAAGTAGCAATTGCCCTATCAGTTATATGTATTATTACCTGCAGTTCACGCCCGGCAGGTGCGGGGTCGTCTACAGGCTTGTCAACACCAATACGCCACAGGTTGCCATCAGGGTTTCGTCCGGAGAGTCTGAGCTCTCCACCTACTTCCACCATATAATTTTCCACACCCATACTTTCAAGAAACCCGGCTACCAGATCTGTCATATACCCCTTTGCAATAGCATTCATATCCAGTCTTACCCTGGGGTCGTCCTTTACAAGTATTTCTCCTTCAAGCCTTACCTTCTCAATCCCCACAAACTCCAATATGCTGTCTATTTCAGCAGGTCCGGGATCCATTGGGGAGGTTGTCCCAAAACCCCAGGCATTCACCAGTGGTGCAACAGTAATATCGAAGGCATTTCCGGTTAGACGGGATATCTCCAGTGATTTTTTGAATACCTTACGGAAAAGTGAATCTGTTTCACCGCCCGTTTCACTTTCGTTTATGACGGAAATTACAGACTCCGGGTCGTATATTGACATTGACCTCTCCATCTGCCTGTAAAGGGTGCGTATCTCACTGTGGTAATCTTTGTTCTTCGGGCAGTTGTATGTTATGGAATAGAAAGTCCCCAAAGCCTCCCCCTGAAGTGAGATATAATCATTCCTGTGTCGTGTTTCACACGAATAATAAACCAGTGCAACAGCAATTGCAGTCAGGAAAAGATACCTCTTCATAATTATGTTGTTATTAAGGAATTTAAAAATTTTTATCCGCCAAAATCATCGAATGAGATCATTTCTTCAGGGATACCGAGGTCGTAAAGCATTTTAGATACGGCATCGTTCATCATAGGCGGCCCGCAAAAGTAATACTCTATCTCATCCGGATCTTCATGGTCTTTAAGGTACTGATCATAAACAACACTGTGAATGAACCCTGTAGGGCCATCCCAGTTATCTTCAGGTTTTGGCTCTGAAAGTGCAATTTTAAAAGAAAAGTTGGGAAACTCCTTTTCAATCTTCCTGAAATCCTCCTCATAGAACATCTCCCTTTTGGAGCGTGCCCCGTACCAGTAGGAAACCTTTCTTTTGGTTTTTAGTGTATGGAAAAGATGGAAGATGTGAGAGCGGAGCGGCGCCATTCCTGCACCCCCTCCTATATATACCATTTCATTATCGGTATCCTTGATGAAAAATTCGCCGTACGGCCCTGAAATGGTCACCTTGTCGCCCGGCTTCCTGGAAAATATATATGATGAACATATTCCGGGGTTGACTTTTTTGAAAGTTTTTTTGGAGCTGTTCCAGGGAGGTGTTGCTATTCTGATATTAAGCTTTATTATGTTGCCTTCAGCAGGATGGTTGGCCATTGAGTAGGCACGGTAAGTAGGTTCCGGGTTTACCATCTTCAGGTCCCACATACCGAACTGGTCCCATTCATCCCGGAATTCCTCCTCAACATCCATATCTTTGAAGTCTACCTTAGTGGTGGGGACATCTACCTGTATATAGCCTCCCGGCTTGAAGTCAAGTGTCTCATCTTCGGGCAGTTTCACAACAAACTCTTTTATGAATGTTGAAACATTCCGGTTGGAAACCACTTCGCATTCCCATTTTTTTACATCAAGCACTTCGGGCGGCACGATCAGCTTCATATCTTCCCTTACCTTAACCTGGCATGACAGGCGCCAGTCCTTTTGCTGCTCCTTCCTCGTGAAGAAAGGTTTTTCCGTAGGGAGTATCTCGCCACCCCCCTCTACAATACGGCATTTGCACATGCCGCAGGTTCCCCCGCCTGCACATGCTGAAGGAAGATAGACTTTTTTCTCCCCAAGAGAGGAAAGAAGAGTTGAACCGGGATCAACTTCCATTTCCTTATCTTCATTGATCTCTATTTTCACTTTACCCTGGGGAGTTAACCTGTATTTCGCATAAAGCAGAACTATAACAAGGGTCATTATAACTAAAAAGAAAACAGCAATGCTAATGACAACTAAAGTTCCCTGGGATGCTAATAATACCATTATAATTGATTTAGACGTTGCAATTATTTATATACAATTTAAAGATTGATGCCCAAAAAGCTCATGAAAGCAATTCCCATCAGTCCGGTTATAATGAATGTAATACCGAGTCCCCTCAAAGGCGGGGGTACATTTGAATACTTAATCTTCTCCCTTATTGCAGCAAGGCCCACAATGGCAAGGTAGAAGCCAACCCCGGAACCAAGTCCGAATGATGTAGCCTCGGCAATTGTAGAATATTCCCTCTCCTGCATGAAAAGTGAACCTCCCAAAATGGCACAGTTAACCGCTATAAGGGGAAGAAATATACCAAGGGAAGAGTAGAGTGCGGGCACAAATTTTTCAACTACCATCTCTACAAGCTGCACCATAGAAGCTATAACAGCAATAAACATGATGAAGCTGAGGAAACTTAAGTCCAGTTCTGCAAAACGGGGCCCCAGCCAGCTTAATGCCCCGGCCATGAGGAAATAATTCTCAATAAGGTAGTTGATGGGTACTGTGATCCCCAGTACAAATATAACGGCGATCCCCAGCCCGTTTGCAGTGGTGACGGTTTTTGAAACGGCCAGGTATGAGCACATACCCAGGAAGTAAGCAAAAACCATATTGTCTATGAATACCGACCTGACGAAAATATTTACCAATTCTTCCATTGTTTCCAGCTTTTGGAGTTTTACTAATTGCTTTCGATTAGTTTCTGGTTACGGGCGCGCTGAACCCAAATAATAACACCCACGGTTATAAGCGCCATTGGGGGGAGGATCATAAATCCATTGTCCACGTAACCGATCTCGTAAAGGCCAAGGTACTCTATCACGGGATAGCCGTAAACCGTTCCCGAGCCAAGCAGCTCACGCAAAAAGGCCACTATAATCAGAATTATTCCATATCCTGCTGCATTGCCAACTCCATCAAGAAATGATGGCCACGGTTTGTTGTAAAGGGCAAATGCCTCAAGTCTTCCCATTATAATACAATTTGTAATTATCAGTCCCACAAAAACAGACAACTGCCTGCTAACATCATAAAGGAATGCCTTCAGCACCTGGTCAACCAGTATAACCAATGAAGCTATAACAACAAGTTGAACAATTATCCTTATCCTGGGGGGGATGGTTTCCCTAAGGAGGGATACTATAAGGTTTGCCAGTCCCATGACGCATACAACCGACAGTGTCATAACGACGGCCGGTTTGAGCATAACAGTTACCGCCAGGGCTGAACATATTCCCAGCACAAGTACCGTTATGGGATTGTCGTCATCCAGGGGATTGGTCAGCAGTCTGATATTTTTCGGGGAGAACAAAGGTTCTTTTTCTGTTTGTTCTTTTTGGCTCATAATATCTGGTTTTTATTACTTTTTTCTCTCTTTGAAGTAATCTATATAATTTATAAGTACGTCATACAGCATCTCTTCTACACCCTGGCTTGTGATAGTGCCACCGGAAATACCGTCCACACTATGGCCTTCGATTGGGGGATCTGCTGCCCGTATTACCTTAACGGAAACAAATTCCATATCTTCATCGAATATTCTCTTTCCCCTGAATTGTTCCTGGAAGGCTGATTCCGAAATCTCCGCACCAAGTCCGGGCGTTTCGCTTTCATGATCTAGTATGATGCCGAAGATAGTGTTGAAGTCCTCTTCAAGAGCCACATAGCCGAACAGAGGCCCCCAAAGTCCCCTTCCATGCAACGGGATTATATAACTGAGGGTTCCGTCATCGTGAGTGCAGACAAATACGGGAAGATTCCTTTCTTCGGCCGGTTTACGCATCTCTTCCCGCATATTGACCTCAAAGGCATCCACATCCTCCTGAATTTCGCCTCTGTGGTTAATAACATATGAATCTGTTATATACCTTTCAAATTCTTCTTCAATATATTGAAACCTGTTTTCGGCCTCCCTTAGTTCCCGGGCCTTGTCAACTGATTTGAGTATATCTGTTCTTTTTGCCGTTTCAATGTTCCTTTCCTGGTATGGCCTTAGCAGTATTGAGGCTACTGAAAGGACAGCCGCCACTATAATGACCATCCCGGAGGCATAGAGAAAAATATAAGTATTTCCTTTCTTCATCTCTCTGATTGGGATTATTGATGCAACATTTGTAATTCATTACTATTATAAATCAGGATAGTTTCCATATGATCATTTTGCAGTATTTTCCTGAACACCAACCCTTGCAGCACGTTTTATCCTCCTTTTGGCATTGGCTTTTATCACATTGTAGTCTATCAGGGGAGCAAAAACGTTCATGAACAGTATAGCCAGCAGCATTCCTTCCGGAAATGCAGGATTGAGCACACGTATCAGAATCGCGATAAACCCGATAAGGAATCCGTAGATATACTTCCCTTTTTCGGTGCGGGATGCACTAACAGGGTCGGTTGCCATATATACTGCACCGAATGCAAAACCTCCCATTATAAGGTGCTTCCAGGCCGGTATCTCCATAACGGGATTAACAGCAAAGGCATTCAGAAGCAGTCCCATAACCATTCCTCCAGCAAAAACAGAAAGTATGATCCTGAGGCTTCCTACACCGGTAATAACGAGAATAAGTGCACCTATTAAAATGGCCACAACCGAAGTTTCACCGATGGAACCCGGTATAACCCCAAGAAACATGTCCATAGCAGGAGGTATCGCTTCAATATTGCCTATTGCTGCATTCGCTAGAGGAGTAGCCCCGGAGAATCCGTCAATTATACCTTCAGCTTCCGGCAAACCGTAAATCCATACAAAATCACCCGAGAATCTTGCAGGGTAAGCAAAGAATAAAAAGGCCCTGGCAGTTATGGCCGGATTTAGTATGTTCATTCCGGTTCCGCCGAAGATCTCCTTGCCTATAATTACTGCAAAGATAGTCCCGACCGAAAGCATCCAGAGCGGAATGGTAACGGGTACTATCAGGGGAAGCAGTATACCGGTTACAAGGAACCCTTCATTTATCTCATGCCCCCTGATCTGGGCGGAGGCAAACTCTACCAGAAGTCCGGATGCATATGTTACTATAATTATTGGCAGCACTTTTGACAAACCGAATAAAAATGCTTCCCATACAGTGCCTTCATAACCGGTTGCCAGAAAATGCTGGTAGCCAACGTTCCACATGCCGAAAAGAAGGGCCGGAATTGTTGCTATCACAACTATTATCATAGTCCTCTTCATATCGGTGCCATCCCTGATATGGGAACCCCTCTTCGTCACCCTGTTAGGCACAAACAAAAAAGTTTCAAACCCATCATAGGTGGATTTGAACATATGCAGTTTTCCCCCTTTCTGGAAATTCGGCTTAATCCTGTCAAGAAATTGTCTTAATGATTGCATCCGAATAGTGAGTTTAATGAAATATATTTAACTTGTTTCCTTAATCATTGTTTCTATGCCCTGCCTCAGTATATGCTGCAGCTCGATCTTTGAAGTGCAAACAAATTCGCAGAGAGCAAGATCCTCTTCAACAATCTCGTATATCCCCAGGTTTTCCATACTGTCTATATCCTCGACCATAATTGCCTTAATGAGGTGTTCGGGCAGCAAGTCCATAGGCAAAACCCTTTCAAGTTCTCCCGACATTACAAAAGCCCTTTCTCCTCCATTATAGTTTGTATCCAGCCTGTATTCCCTTTTTGGCATAAGCCATGAAAACAGTGTGCGGCCGGCACTGAACTTGTGGAAGTTGGGCATTGCCCATCCCATGAACTGGTAATGGTCACCCTCCGGTATAACCGTTACCTGGGAATCGTAAAAACCGATATAACCGTCTGCTGCTATCTTCGACCCGGTAAGGACATTCCCGCTGATATACCTGTGTTTAATATTTTCAGTAACGTTGTTTTTAACCAGTTCCTTTATGGATGCGCCCATGTATGTTTTGTAGTATTTAGGAGTGAGTACCTCGGATCCAGTCAGCGCAACTATCCGGGATGTATCGAAGATCCCCTTTAAAAAGAGGCGGCCTATAATTACCACATCCTGAGGGTTAACATACCATACCACTCCGTTTTTGTGAACAGGGGCAATATGGTGTATATGCACACCCACATTCCCCGCCGGGTGGGGCCCGGAAAACCGGTTTAAAGTAACATTTGCAGTCTTTGTAAATACTTCCGAAGGCGGATAGTCGGAATTAACCCCAAGGTTCACATTACCTGTAGTGAGCCTGGCCAGCACATCCACTCCCACCTGGAACTCACTGGCATAGCCTTTCATTACAAAGTCGTAATCAGGTGCCAGGGGCGCAGTATCGAATGCTGAAATAAAAACCGATCTGGGTGTATCGTCCGGATTGGAGGTTATCCCGTAGGGGCGCTG
>PUMT01000130.1 GCA_003551495.1 Bacteroidota bacterium | reverse complement strand
GTGCTGGATCACTTCCCCTTCCTTTACACCAAGCCTGTCCATCATACTGGCAATGCGGCCTGAACCGAAGAGGCGCATTAGATCGTCTTCAAGCGAAACGAAAAACTGGGAGCTTCCCGGATCACCCTGTCTTCCCGCGCGCCCCCTCAATTGACGGTCAATGCGTCTGGATTCATGTCTTTCGGTTCCCACAATTGCAAGTCCGCCTGCTTCACGAACCTCAGGTGTAAGCTTAATATCGGTCCCGCGACCTGCCATGTTGGTAGCGATAGTAACCGTACGGGGCTTACCGGCTTCGGCCACAATATCGGCTTCTTTTTGGTGCAGCTTGGCGTTCAGTACATTGTGCTTGATTCCCTGCATTTTGAGCGTCCGGCTGAGCAGCTCTGATATTTCTACTGATGTTGTTCCTACGAGTACAGGTCTGTTATTTTCAACCAGGTCTATAATTTCTTCAGCTACTGCATTGTATTTTTCCCTTTTGGTTTTATAGACAAGGTCTTCATAGTCCTTTCTGACTACCGGCTTGTGTGTGGGTATGACCACTACATCAAGCTTGTAGATGTTCCAGAATTCTCCCGCCTCCGTTTCGGCCGTCCCTGTCATACCCGCAAGCTTCTTGTACATGCGGAAGTAATTCTGTAATGTGATTGTGGCAAATGTTTGTGTGGCAGCTTCAACCTTGACTCTCTCCTTTGCCTCAATAGCCTGGTGAAGCCCGTCTGAATACCTTCGCCCTTCCATTATCCGTCCTGTCTGGACATCGACAATTTTAACCTTATTGTCCATTACCACATACTCCACGTCTTTTTCAAAAAGGGTATAAGCTTTGAGGAGCTGGTTTATGGTGTGTACCCTTTCAGACTTGATTGCATAGTCCCTTAAAAGGGTATCTTTTTGCTCTATTTTCTTTTTATCGGGAAGTTCTGATTTTTCAATTTCTGCAACTTCGGAGCCAATATCGGGAAGGATGAAAAAGCCCGAATCTTCGGTGGATTTGGTTATCAGATCTATTCCCTTGTCAGTCAGTTCAATTGAATTAATTTTCTCATCAATAACAAAAAAGAGCTCATCGGTAACCTTCCACATATTCTTACCCTTCTCCTGCATGTAGAAGTTCTCGGTTTTAACCATAAGAGACTTGTTGCCCTCTTCGCTTAAAAGTTTTATCAGACTTTTGTTCTTGGGCAATCCCTTGTAGGCCTGGAGAAGAAAATACCCTGCCTTTTCATTGTCTTTTTCTGCAAGCGCCTTCCTTGCCTTCACAAGTATTTCGTTAATAAGTTTTTTCTGCGCACTTACAATTGATTCTACCCTGGGTTTCAGCTCTTCAAAAAGCTGGTTTTCTCCTTTGGCAACGGGACCTGAAATTATAAGCGGAGTTCGTGCATCGTCAATCAAAACGGAATCGACCTCGTCAACTATTGCGTAATTGTGTCCTCTCTGCACCAGGTCTTCCTGGTTGATGGCCATATTGTCCCGCAGATAATCAAACCCGAACTCATTGTTTGTTCCGAATGTAATATCGGCCATATAAGCGTTTCTTCTGGCTTGTGAATTGGGCTGGTGCCTGTCTATGCAATCAACCTTTAGTCCGTGAAATTCATATAATGGACCCATCCACTCCGAGTCACGGCGGGCAAGGTAATCGTTTACTGTAACTATATGCACACCCCTTCCGGTGAGGGCATTCAGAAAGACAGGCAGTGTAGCTACCAGTGTTTTCCCTTCTCCTGTTGCCATCTCCGCAATTTTTCCCTGATGAAGAACAATACCACCAATGAGCTGAACATCATAATGAACCATATCCCAGGTAGTTTCATTCCCGCCTGCAATCCAGCGATTTTTGTAAACAGCCCTGTCACCCTTTATATTGATACTGTCCCTTGCAGCAGCAAGATTCCGGTCAAAATCGTTAGCTTCAACTTCCACCTCCTCATTTTCCTTAAACCTTCTGGCTGTATCACGCATGATGGCAAATGCTTCGGGAAGGACTTCCATCAGTACCCCGGAAAGCTTTTCAGTTATCTCTTTTTCAATTCTGTCAATGCGGTTATAAAGTTTTTCCTTTTCATCCAGGCTGATAGAGTCGTCCTCCGCTTTTTCCCTCAGAGAAGCAAGCTGAGATTCCTCTTCTGCGACCGACTCCCTGACCCTGATCTTTAACTCCTGTGCCTTTGAACGCAATTCGTCGTTTGTCAGGGTCATTGCTTTTTCATATTCCTCCTTTACATGAAGAAAGACGTGTTGTATCTTTTTTATGTCCCGGGTTGATTTGTCACCCAGAAACTTCTTCAACAGTTTGTTTACAAAGCTCATATTATTAATGTTTTGTTCCCACCTCCGGAATTATTTTGGTGTGTTTGCAAAGTTAATTTTTTTGGGGTAATTTTATGTTTTCTGCCCTATATTTGTAAGTTGGCATTAAACTGAGCGTTAATCCGGACTTCTGTAATAAAGCCGGTTTTTTACACCTGTTTTATAACGTAAGTATATTAAAATAATTGAACAGATGCTTTTCAAAGTTGTTTTAATTATGTTTTAGCATTATTTAAACAAAAACCTACCGCCATGCAGTTACTTTTTTTGGTTCCCAGACTGATTGCACAGCAACCTCGTCATGTTCCGCCGGTACATGATGAACCTTTGAGGTTTTTTGAAACTCCTGCCAGTATTATTATATACATTGTATTACCAGCCCTTGTGGTCGTTCTCTATTTCATCTGGAGGCACACACTTAATAAAAAGAGAAACGAAAAGAAAGAAAAATAAGATTCTGATCGATGCTTTGCATGCTCAACAGGGAACATCATCAGCAGTTACGGATGCCTGTGATGTCAATCAAAATCGAGGTTAAATTGCTGTTTCAGCTTCTCCAGGTTTGGATTCTTTTCTGCCATATGCCTGAATCTGTCTTCCGGTAAATAAAGCTTGCTGCCCTGACGGGTTCCGGTGATAATAGTTTCAACTGTAATACTGCAATTGTTCAGCTCATCCTTAAGGTACTCCACCAGCTCTTTTCTTACCTTTATGATCATCTCTTCCTGAAGAGGATTGTTTATTTCAAATTCCACGAGGTTTCCTTCCCTTATGCGGGGTTTATTAGCCATTAATGTATTGTAGAGACGGGGATGCTTTTCCCTGATCATACCCGCAAATTTTTTCCATTTAGAGAAGAGCTCATCTTCTGTAAATTCTTCAGCAGTTTCGTTACGGCCTCCTGTTTCTTCATCGCTTTCCGTTTCTTCATCGTTGATGTCATCTTTTCCCTCCTCATGGGGTTTGGGAACTGACTGGATAACGGTCTTTATCGATATTGTTGGTGCAGGTGACCTGTCTGTACCGGGATCATTACCAGGTTTTTTTTTACCGGTATCTGCAGTATCAGTGGAAACTTCGTTTTTTTTTTCTTTGATTTCCTTTGATCCGGATTTTATGGCGGGTTTGTCAGGTTTTTTTTTTTCTTCACCGGCAGTATTGCAGATTTGCAACAGGGCCAGTTCTGCATGCAGACGCCTGTTAAGGCTTGTTTTAAATCCAAGGCTGCAGGTGTTGGTAATTTCAAGAGCCCGGAGAAGAAAGTCAACCGGGCAGGACTCTGATTGCCTGCTGTAGTTTTCACGTATTCCTGCACCTGCTTCAAGAAGGCTCAATGTAACACTGTCCTTGCATACCAGCAGGTCGCGGAAATGACTGCTCAAACCGGCCATAAAATTTTGACCGTCAAACCCTTTTTCCAGCACCTCATTGAATATCATCAGCACTTCAACCATGTCGCCACGAAGAAGTGCATCAGTGACCCTGAAATAATATTCATAATCAATTACATTCAGGATTGATATTACATCGCGGTATGTAACGGTGTTGCCTGAAAAGCTTACTATCTGGTCGAATATTGACAAGGCATCCCTCATAGATCCTTCAGCTTTACTGGCAATAATATTAAGCGCTTCAACTTCGGCGGTAATGTTTTCCTTACTGGCAATTATTTCGAGCTGTGCAACAATATCATCAACCTTAATCCGGTTAAAATCGTATATCTGGCAACGTGAAAGAATTGTGGGGATTATCTTGTGCTTTTCTGTTGTTGCAAGGATGAATACGGCGTGAGCAGGCGGCTCCTCCAAAGTCTTCAGGAAAGCGTTGAAAGCTGATGCAGACAGCATATGAACCTCGTCAATAATGTAAATGCTGTATTTAGCTGACTGTGGGGGAATCCTGATCTGCTCAATCAGGTTCCTTATATCGTCAACGGTATTGTTTGATGCTGCATCGAGTTCATGTATGTTGAACGACCGGGATGTATTGAATGTATCACATGAGTCGCATGAGTCACATGCTTCACCTTTTTCGGTGATGTTCAAACAATTGATTGTTTTTGCAAATATCCTGGCACAAGTTGTTTTTCCTACTCCACGCGGACCGCAAAAAAGATACGCGTGTGCAAGCTGTTTGTTTTTAATTGCATTTGTCAGGGTAGAAGTTATAGATTGCTGTCCTGTTACGGTTGCAAAGCTGTCAGGCCGGTATTTTCTTGCAGAAACAATGAAATTTTCCATAAACGCCACAAAGAAATTAAGTATCCATGCAAATGTAATTCAAATTTTTTAATCTGGAATTACACAAACTATTTATATCTTTGGCAATATTTTCAACCCATATATCTGCATTGTCTGTTAAAATATTCAATTGAGGAAGTTTGAGTTATTCTGTAAAAGATATATTAGATAAAGTTTCCGGCAATAATAGGGTTTTGATAGTAACCCATATAAATCCGGATGGAGATGCGATCGGCTCTGCAATGGGGGTATATCATTTTCTAAAGGGACTGGGCACAAAACCGGAAGTAATTATTCCCAATGATATGCCCGGGTTTCTAAAATGGCTGCCGGAAAGTTCTGCAATTAAAGTGTTTAGTCGAAACAAGAAAAAGGCAACCCGGATCATAAAGGATGCCGGAACAGTTCTCTTTCTCGATTTTAATTCGCTTGACAGGACAGGTGAAATGAAAGAGAGCTTATTATCAACCAGTGCATTCAGAATGCTGATTGACCACCATCCCGGCCCGGAAGTGCCCGCAGAATATGTGTTGTCTGATATTAATGTCAGCTCAACCGCCGAACTTGTATTCCGTTTTATTGAATGGCTTGGAAAGGTTGACCTTGTCACTCCTGTTGTTGCAGAATGCCTTTATACAGGTATAATGACTGATACGGGTTGCTTCAGTTACAATTCATCCAAGCCGGGCACCTACAAAGTATTGTCCAAACTCCTGGAAAAGGGAATAGACAAGGATAAGGTATATGATAAAGTTTACGACAACTTTTCTGAAAACAGGATGCGTCTCCTTGGATATTGCCTTGACAAAAAGATGGTGGTAATGCCGGGATACAAGACTGCCTATATAAGTCTGACAAAGAAGGAAAAAGAAAAATATGGTTTTGCAATAGGTGACTCTGAAGGTTTTGTCAATTATCCCCTTTCAATTAAAGGCATAGAGTTTGCTGTTTTTTTTATGGAAAATGATAAAAATGTAAAGCTGTCTTTCCGTTCCAAAGGCAATTTTAATGTGAATGAGTTTTCAAGAAAGCATTTTGGCGGGGGAGGGCATTACAATGCTTCAGGGGGTGAATCCGGACTTTCTATGGATGAGACTATAAGTAAATTTTGCGGATTGCTTCCCCGCTATTTTCAAAATGACTGATGCTGTTAAAGGGTTTTTTGAACGTCAATATTTAAGGTTAATCTGGTATGGAATTTTCAAAGGGACTGTGCTGTAATAAGCTGATTATTTTGCCGGTTGTATTGCTTTTAGTTGCCGTACTTGAATCCTGTTCCGGCGGAAGTGCTCCTACTGAAGAAGAAAGGAAATCACCAGTTGACAGGGAGGAGCTTGTTAGCGTGAACCGTCAGCTTGTTGCAAGGGAAGCCGATCTGATCCAATCCTATGCCGGCAGGCGAAACTGGGATATGGAAAAAACCGGAAGCGGACTTCATTATCAGATATATGGAAGAGGAGATGGCCAAAAGATAGAAACCGGAAACCAGGTTGAGATATCCTACACCGTAAGCCTGCTTGATGGTACTGTCTGCTACAGTTCCGAAGATGACGGTAACAAGACTTTCAGGGTTGGGCAGGGGGGAGTTGAAGCGGGGCTTGAAGAAGGAATACTGTTGTTAAGGGTGGGAGACAAGGCGCGATTCATTATACCCTCTTATCTTGCTCACGGATTGATTGGAGATCAGAACAGGATCCCGCCCCGCTCCGTAATTGTTTACGAAATTGAAGTATTCAGTGTTAACCAGTGAAAAAATGGGGATCTGTAAATACCATTTCATAAAGAGAATACCTGCCATAACTGACCTGAAGGCACTTTTACCGGCTGTCTTTCTCCTGTTTTGTTCATGTGCAGGTGATCCTCCTTACCCGGGGTTTTCATCTTCCGGAACCGGATTTCATTACAGGCTGATCAGGATAGGTGAAAGTGAGGCTAAAGCATCACCGGGTGATTATATCTCCGCATCACTTGAGTACAGGACTATGGAAGATTCGGTATTTTTCAGTGCTCTGAGAAGATTCAGGCTTGCCGAACCTTCATTTGCCGGTTCTGTGGAAGAGTGTTTTATGATGCTTTCTAAAGGAGACAGTGCTGAATTTATCATTTCTGCGAAAGATTTTTTCAATATTACCATAGAAGCCCCTGTTCCGTCGTTTATTGGAGAAGATGCCAAAATGATCATTGCAGCCGGCATTAAGGATATCAGAAGTGAAAAGGAATACCTTGAGGAGATGGAAACTTTTATCCGGCACTTAATGAACCACTCATCAGTGGATATTGATAAATCATTTGAAAAACTTGCTGAGACGGAAGCAATGGACCCCGGCACCGGAAGTCCCGGAATACTTTACTACCACTTGCGAGAGGGTTATGGGGAAAAAATAAAAAGGGGAGATACGGTAATAATTCATTATGAGGGTAAATTTGAAGACGGACGGATATTCGATTCAACCAGAAAAAGGGATGAGCCGTTTGAATATATTTATGGCCATGAAGGTCAGCTTATAAAAGGTCTGGAGGAGGTTGTTAAAATGATGAGAGAAGGCGGGAAGGCACTGGTTTATATACCACCGGAACTTGCATTTGGAGAAAAGGGTTCATCCACCGGAATAATTCCGCCCTCAACTCCGTTATTATTTGAGGTTGAAATTTTGAAAGTACAATAATAAATAACTTAATTAGCAGAATATTAATAGTTTAAAATAAATGATAAAAAAATGAAATTCGGTAAAAATTTTGCAGTTTTGCCATTGATAGTGGTATTACTGACCGGAGTCGTTTCGTGCTCCGATGATGACAGTCAGAAATATATTGACAGGGAGCAGCGCCTGCTGGAGCAGTACCTGATAGATAACAATATTACCGAGGAGCCTACTGAAAGCGGCCTTTATTTCATTGAAATGGAAGAAGGGGACGGAGCTTCACCTTCTATGGGCTTTTTTCTTATAATTGAATACAGGGTCAGGCTGATCACAGGAAAAGTTGTAGAAACAACAAACGAACAGGAGGCTAAAGAAAATGACCTCTATAATCCCGATATTGTTTACGGGCCATACAAATTCAGTATAAACAACACACCTGTTGAAGGTGTAAAGGAGGGGTTGCTCATGATGAGGGAAGGTGGCAGGGCACGACTGATTATTCCCTCACATCTTGCTTACGGGGGAAGGACTGTAGGAAATATACCAAAATATTCCACCCTGATCTTTGATATTAAGTTAATTGAAGTTATACCAGATCCTGAAGTACATGAAAGACAGCTGATAAATAGATATGTTGAGGACAACAACATTAATGAGGAACCTAACGATTTCGGTCTGTACTATATTGAACTGGAGGAAGGCACCGGAGAACACCCCAGGCCGCACTCCAATGTTGTGGTACATTACACAGGGTGGTTTATAGATGGGCGTCAATACAATACAACAAAAGGAAAACAGCCTTTTGAGTTTGCACTTGGACAGCAGTCTGCTACCCCCGGCTTTGAACAGGGGATTAAAAAGATGAAACCCGGTGGTAAGGCTAAGTTCATAGTGCCTTCGTCAATAGGATACGGCCCGACCGGAACACACGACGGACGAATACCTCCGTATATGACTCTGATTTATGAGGTTGAACTACTTGAGACATATTAAGTCAGCCATTTGGACTGTTTAATATGATCAATCAATAAAAGCACTTC
>PUMT01000114.1 GCA_003551495.1 Bacteroidota bacterium | reverse complement strand
CTTTTCCGGATCAAAACTGAAATCTTTTTCGGTTAAATCGAGTCCGGAAACAAAATTATCGACTGACAATGTATAAATACTTCCGTCTTTACCCGAGATAACTGCCGAATCAATATGCACTGTCTCTTTGTCTATGAAGAGTTTTATTGTGTGAAACTCCATATCCCTGTCTTCCGGATGGAGGTCTATTTCATACAGTGTTCTCCCATTTTCAGTTACCTCACCCCGGAGTCTGAACCTGAAATCACGCTCGTATAAAGTCAGTAATTTCACCGGATTTGAAAAAATTTCATCTTCTCCTTCTTCCGGGTCGCTTATCATTACCTCGTTGGCATCTCTCAAAAATGTGTAAACCGATTTTCCGTCAAAATATGTTTCGGTATCAAGCAGCTCAAGCTTGTATTTTTCTCCCCTGATAAGCATATTACCTTCAAAACGGTCGGTAAACCCCCTTTGCTGGTCTTCCAGTTCAACGGAGAATTCAATCTTAATGCCCGAATCAGACCTGGTATTTTCAGAAAGTTTTTCCAGTATAAGGGCTGCTTCAGGGTCTTGCTGTGCTGAAGCAATATTTGAAGAAAAAATGGCTGCTGCTGCAATTATCGATATTATTGCTTTATTCATCACCTAAATATTTGATTCCTCTAAACAGTGTGTTAGTTTTTAGGAAGTTCGTTCAATAATTGTTCCAAAGTGTATTCGTCGCTTATCAAAACCTGACGGGCTTTGCTCCCTTCAAATGGACCTACAATGCCGGCTGCTTCAAGTTGATCGACAATCCTACCTGCACGGTTGTAGCCGATTGAGAATTTCCTCTGGATAAGTGAGGTTGAACCCTGCTGGTGCTGTACTACCAGTTTTGCAGCCTCTTCAAACAGATCATCCCTTTTGTTGAGATCAATTTCCCCGGCTTCGGAAGCAGTTTCATCATTGTATTCGGGCAGCAGATGTGCTTCAGGATATCCTTTTTGGGAGCTTATATATTCAGTTATCCTGTCAATTTCGTCTGTGTCAATGAATGCACACTGCAATCTGGTTAGATCGCTTCCGGAACTGATAAGCATATCACCACGGCCAATAAGCTGGTTGGCTCCGGGTGTGTCAAGTATAGTTCTGGAGTCCATCATTGAAGTTACCCGGAAAGCTATCCGGCTGGGGAAATTTGCCTTTATAACACCTGTTATAATATTTGTTGTGGGCCGCTGTGTTGCAATTACCAACTGAATTCCTATAGCTCTGGCAAGCTGGGCAAGCCTGGTAAGCGGAGTTTCGATCTCCCTTCCTGCGGTCATTATCAGGTCAGCAAACTCATCAATAATAAGCACAATATATGGAAGGTAACGGTGTCCTTTTTCAGGGTTCAGTCGCCTCGATATGAATTTGGCGTTATACTCCTTGATGTTTCTCACATGAGCCTCCTTCAGGAGGGTGTACCGCCTGTCCATTTCAATGGTAAGTGAGTTAAGGGTGTGGATAACCTTTTGTGTGTCAGTTATAATAGGCTCTTCAGTATCGGGGAGTTTAGCCAGGTAATGTTTCTCTATTTTGGAGTAGACTGTTAGTTCCACCTTCTTGGGGTCTATAAGGACAAACTTAAGCTGTGCCGGGTGTTTTTTGTAGAGAAGTGAAGTTATTATGGCATTAAGTCCCACAGATTTACCCTGACCTGTAGCACCGGCTACAAGGAGGTGGGGCATACGGGTGAGATCAACCACATAAGGTTCATTGGATATGGTCTTTCCCAGTCCTATCGGAAGTTCATATTTTGATTCCTGGAATTTGGTTGAACTTATAATGGAACGCATCGAAACAGTTTCAGGATTGAGGTTTGGCACTTCAATCCCAATAGTTCCCCTTCCGGGAATCGGAGCTATTATACGTATGCCAAGTGCAGAGAGGCTGAGTGCAATATCATCTTCAAGGTTTTTGATTTTTGATATTCTTATACCGGGTGCAGGGACAATTTCATAGAGGGTTATGGTAGGGCCGATTGTGGCGGTTATTTTATCAATTTGTATTTTGTAATTACCAAGTGTTTCAACGATACGGTTTTTGTTGTTTATCAGTTCTTCCTTTGTAACACTTGAATGCTCTGACCTGTGTTCTTCAAGAAGGCTTATCGGAGGCAGTTTGAAGGATGAGAGTTCAAGCCTGGGATCGTAATCCCTTACAGGCTGGGAATCTATCCTGTCATCCGGCAAGCTTGTATCACCTTTTATTTGTTGTCTGACTGTCAGTTTTACTCCACTTTCATCATACTCTTCTGCACCCCATTGCTTTTCCTCTTCTTTTTTGGCAATGCTACCGGAAGGGGTTGTTTCTCCGGGGAATGACTTTTTTTCCTGAGGAGAGCCTTCTTCATTCTCCGCTGAAGTTGATGATTGTGGTTCACTTTCAGCTTTAATCAGTTTTTTAAAAGAATTCCTGATTATTGCAGAGATGTTTTCAAATGAAAAAATTAAAAAAACAAGTATTGATATTCCAAGGAGAAATGCTGTACCGGCTTTTCCTATAAAGGCGTTGAGCCATCTTGCCATTTCGTAGCCGTGTACACCTCCCGGCCCGTAGCCCAGCATCTCGGCTGTATCTCTGAAAAGATACCCCAGCAGTACCGAGGAAAGGATAGTTGCAACAATAGTTATCCGGAAGGTTTTGCCAAGGGGCAGAATTCGAATATTCAGAAAACGGAAGCCGATCAGGAAAAGCAGAAAAGGCACTGAGAATGAAGGGAGGCCGAAACCCTTGTACAGGAAAGTGTAAGCAAAATATGCACCGGCTTTGCCTGCCCAGTTGTCAACCTGGATTTCAGGTCCGGAAATTACATCTTCATGGCCGAAAAAGCTTTGGTCGCTTTTCCAGGTAAAAAAATAGGATATAAAGGATAGTGTTAGAAACAGGGCAAAGATTAACAGGAAGCTTCCCATTGAAACTTTGAAACGTTCGTCTTTGAAAAAGCTCAAAATCCCCTTTCTTTTTCTTTTAGCCTGCTCTTGTTTTGCCCCCATCTTGCTTGTAATTACATGTTTAGCTTTTCCATGATAACTGAAAGCCAGTTATTATACAAAAATCACAATTTTTCAAGTTACGCAAAGTTACGTAAAATTAATATTTTTGGAAATCCGGCTTTTTGTGTGTAACAGCAGTGGGCAAGGAGTTATTCAAAAAGGGAGCTTATAATCTCATCCATTTCATTCCGGTTTATTCTCCGGTAATTATCATGTATGAATACTTTTTCGTCAATTTCCCTGAATTTTGCATTTTTTGCAACCAGATGCATTTTCAATCCGTTCAATTCGAGTATAAAATCGAGCATAACCCCGTCAATTCCTTCGTAAGGGTTGTTTTTGTTGATGTTGCTTATTGGGATTTCTTTTGTATAATAAACACTGAAGGGCAGGGCAGTGCTGTCCGGACAGGACACAAGGACTTTGCGGGCTTCCAGTCCGGCAATCCGGTATGTTCCCTCTTCCTGCTTTAACACCTTTGTTTTTTCCCCGCCAAAACCGGCTGCCATTTCATCAGGGGAGCCTACATATACATACTTATACGGTCCGATCTTAATGTATGTATTGTTTGTTTCATTATTCCGGCATGAAATATGGAACACGGAGAAAAGTCCCATAAAACCATCAATTCGTTGCATCACATAATTATCATTGAATGTCATAACCATCTTTCGGGGAAGTACTTGAGCAGGAATGCCGGAAGAATTATTTTCTTTATAACGTATTTCATATTCAATTACTCCCTGTGTCATTTCATCGCAAACATCAGATTGTACGCATGATGTAACAAATGCGCCAACAGAAATGAACAGTAAAAGAGGTCTTAATATTATGCTAAATTCAGGCAGTTTAAAATCTTTTGTCTTGTTTTTGTAATGTCTGTTTTTTTGTTTTTTGAGTATCTTCATAAGTCTGTCGAAGGCAAAAGTGGTTTAATTCAATTATTTTACACTAAAAAAATACGGATAATAATAAGGTTTGGTTTGTACATTATAGTATTTCTTTGATAAACAAACTAAAACATATGACGAACTGACAATTTTTTACTTGCCTTTTTTTATTTTACCTGACTAAACAGGAGTTTTAACAGATAAATATTTTAATACTTAGCTTTCATTTGAAAATATTTTATATTTTGCAAAATGAACATTAAATCATAAATATTTTTATATGAGTAAACTGGTTGTAATTGCACTGGGCGGCAACGCCCTCCTTCGCGGGAATCAGGAAGGTACTATAGAGCAGCAGGAACAGAATACCACTGATACCCTTGAAAACATTGTTTTTCTTATTAAAAAGGGGTACAATATTGTACTCAGTCACGGGAACGGCCCCCAGGTCGGGAATATTCTTATGCAAAATGATGCAGGTGAGCATATGTACAAGATCCCCCAAATGCCTCTTGATGTTTGTGTAGCCGACTCTCAGGGGTCTATAGGTTACATGATTGAAAGAATGCTTCACAATGTACTCCGCAAGCATAATATTAAAAAGGAGGTTGTTACACTTGTTACTATGGTTCAGGTTGACAAGGATGACGAGGCATTTAAAAATCCCACAAAACGTGTTGGAAAAACATACGACAAAAAGGAAGCTGACAGGCTTGCCAAAGAGAAAGGCTGGGTATTCAAAGAAGAGGTGAAAATAGAAGGAGGCTGGAGGCGGGTTGTTCCTTCACCAAAGCCCATAGATGTTATGAATGAGAAAGTAGTTGAAACACTTGCAAAGGAAGGAACAATCGTTATTGCCTCAGGGGGCGGGGGAATACCTGTTTACATTGATGATAAAGGAGACGTCAGGCCATCTGAGGCGGTAATTGACAAAGACCTTGCATCTTCTTTGCTGGCAGCCAATATAGGGGCAGACGAATTTTATATATTGACCGATGTGCCTTATGTTTACCTGAATTATAAAAAACCCGGGGAAAAGGTGCTTGAACACCTTAGCAGGGAGGATGCACTAAAATACCTTGATCAGGGGATGTTCGGAGAGGGCAGTATGGCGCCCAAGATCCGTGCGTGTCTTCAGTTTATTGAAAAGGGCGGCACCAAAAGTGTTATTACTGAAGCATTCAAACTGGAAGACAAGTCTTATGGCACAAGGATCACCATGAATTATGGTGAATAGGATTACAATTGCGGAAAACTTTATATTTCATTTAAAAAACAAAAATCATTTTAATTTTTATTGTTATGGCTTATAACTTAAGAAACAGAAGCTTTTTGAAACTTCTTGATTTTACACCGGCTGAGATAAAATTTCTTCTCAAACTCTCTGCCGATTTAAAAACCGCTAAATATTGCGGGACAGAGCAAAAGAAGTTAAAAGGTAAGAATATTGCTCTCATTTTTGAAAAATCATCAACCCGCACCCGTTGCGCCTTTGAAGTTGCAGCATTTGACCAGGGTGCGCTTGTTACATATCTTGGTCCAAGTGGCTCCCAGATAGGCCACAAGGAGTCTATGAAAGATACAGCCCGGGTCCTTGGCCGGATGTACGACGGTATTGAATACAGGGGTTTCGGACAGGAGGTAGTTGAAGAACTAGCCAGGTATTCTGGTGTTCCTGTGTGGAACGGACTCACAAATGAGTTTCACCCGACTCAAATACTTGCCGATTTTCAAACCATGCTGGAACATTGCAATAAACCTATAGAAAATATTTCATTCTGTTACCTTGGTGATGCACGTAACAATGTTGGTAACTCCCTGATGGTCGGGGCATCCAAAATGGGTATGGATTTCAGGGCGGCTGCTCCTGCCGGTTGTCAGCCGGAAGAAGATCTGGTTGCCCAATGCAGGGAAATTGCTTCAGAAACAGGTGCATCAATTACAATTACCGAAGATGTAAAAGAAGCTGTTAAAAATGTTGATTTCCTCTACACCGATGTGTGGGTTTCCATGGGTGAGCCGGATTCGGTATGGGAAGAACGCATCAGTCTCTTGAAGCCTTACCAGGTAAACAAAAAGGTTTTGGAATGGACAGGTAATAAGGATGTTAAGTTTCTTCACTGTCTTCCCTCATTTCATAACCGTGAAACTAAAGTTGGTGAAGAGATATATAAGAAATTCGGACTGGAAGCAATGGAAGTTACAGATGATGTGTTTGAGTCGGGCGCATCCATTGTGTTTGATCAGGCTGAAAACAGGGTCCATACTATAAAAGCGGTTATGGTAGCTACTCTCGGAGATTAATTTTTTTATTTATCCAGTTTGTATTAACTTGTAATTATAAAATATTAACCGCATTAGTTATGACCATTTATGTTGGCAACATTCCCTATTCCATGAAGGAAAACGAAATTGAGCAGCTTTTTTCTGAGTATGGAAAAGTGGTTTCGGTAAAGGTAATTATCGATAAGTTTACTAAGCGTTCCAAGGGATATGCTTTTGTTGAGATGGAGGACGAGGCTCAGGCTCAAACTGCAATAGATTCATTGAACGGAAACGAAGTGCAGGGAAGAAGTCTCAAGGTAAGCAAGGCTAATCCCAGAAAAGAGCAGTGAATTACTGAATTCAACAGGCCGGCTTATGCCGGCTTGTTGAACTTTTGGGAATAAACTACAAACAGGAAGCTGTTTTAAATATATTAGAATACAGCACGGGCAATTTTTTTAGGTCTGTTTTTTGTTGCCGGCAATTATTGTTTTAGCTGTAGATCTTAAATCCTGCTCCACTTAAATCTTCATTTTTCTTTGTAGCAGCACTACCCTAAAACCGGGGGTTTCTTTTAAATTATTTGTTTTTGTTATATTTGCGACTGTCAAAACAGAAAGCTATGTCAGTTAAGTGCATAAACCATGATACATGCCCCATTGTTAATATACCCGGTTTTGTTGAAGGTGAAGAAAAAAGGGAGTATTATGTAGAAAAATACTGTACCGGAGGAAAAAAGAACTGGACAAGATGCAAAAGATATCTTACCAAAGAGGATTACCTTTTCTGTCCGGACTTCGTTTTACCTGATACACCCGGTACAACAGATGAAATGATAGACAGGTTTGAGGAAGAGATTGAATAAATGTAATAAAAAAATCAGGAGATGCAAACTATTGAGATTGAAGGAAAAACATTTGAAGTTGACGGGGACGGATTTTTGAAGAACCCCGAAATATGGAATAAGGAAGTTGCAGAGTTAATAGCCCGGTATGATGGAATAGAGGAATTGACAGAACAGCACTGGGCTGTCATCAATATTATTAGGAGAAACTATGAGGAGAAAGGGATGGCTCCTATGATAAGGCTTATTTGCAAGGAAACCGGACTCAAGTTAAGGCAGATATATGAGCTGTTTCCTCTTGGCCCTGCAAGGGGTGCCTGCAGGGTTGCTGGTTTGCCCAAGCCTGATGGTTGCGTTTAAAACAGGAATTATATGGCATGGTATAATTGGTTTGCTTTGTTCTCTTTGGCAATATGCATGTTGTTGTGTTTTTACCATGTTATTAAGCTTCTGAAACTCGGGAAGCCTGTGGAGTATTCAGCCAGATCCGGTAAACCGCTTTATGGAATAGTTTATTCATTCACTGCGGCTATGAACCCGGCCACAAAGGAGTCCGCTTCACTTAACAAACCCGTATATTTTGCAGGCGTTATTTATCATTTGGGGACATTTGTCGCATTATTGCTCTTCTTAATCTATATTGCCGGTTGGGGTACAGGTGAAATTGTTTCACGGATAGCAGCATATTTTCTGTTTTTTTCTGCTGTTTTTGGCATTGCTATGTTATTAAAGCGAATAACTGATAAAGTGCTTTTTCTGATTTCATCTTTTGATGATTATATTTCAAATATTCTTGTTACTTTTTTTCAGGTTACAGCCGGGTTGTTCCTGATTTTCCCATTTGCAGAACCTGTATTTATGATCTCGGCAGGACTGCTGTTGCTGTACATTCCTCTGGGGAAGCTAAAACATGCAATTTATTTTTTTGCTGCGCGGTATCATATCGGGTATTTTTACGGATGGCGGAATGTATGGCCAGAACGCAAATATGAAGTAAATGGAAGAAATAAATAAAGAAAAAATAAAGGCCGGGCTATCTGTCCTGAGCTCAAAAGAAGACAGCAAGCTGGAAAGTCATCTTAATGCCTGTGTAAAGTGCGGATTATGTGCCAGAAGTTGTCTCTATTATCTTGCCACAAAAGACGAAAGGCTTATTCCCGCCAGCAAGGTTGATATTGTTTCTTCGATATACAGAAGATATTTTACCTTTTCCGGAAAGAAGTTCCCGGGTCTTGTCAATGCACGCAGGCTAGATGACAAAACAGTT
>PUMT01000251.1 GCA_003551495.1 Bacteroidota bacterium | reverse complement strand
GATCACACGGGAGTTGAGGATCCGGATCTTCAGTCAAATCTGAGCAAGAGAACAGAAAAAAAGTAATAAAAATTATTAAATATTGCAGGTTAATAACCATTTTGAATTAAGTAATTAATTATACCTCCACTACTGAATGCAACCATCCTTAATCCATCCTCTGTTTCTTGAAAATGCATTTTTAAAATATCAGGCATTAAGTATTAATAATCGGCTTCTCCCAAATTTAAGCATAAAATCCTTATATGCATATAAACCCATGTTATATGGTTTTAAAGATTATTGCCATAACTGATACACTTCTTGATTTCATTTCAACCTGTTTGCTAAGCAATCTGTTTGAAATGTGCCAGGTTTACAAGGCACCTTTTTCCCAAAGCAAATTGTTTGCTCAGAACACTAATTGGGAAAACACCAGGTCCGGATTGACCGGAAGTGATATGAGTATGCAGTCTGATTGATCTGCAGTATGGACCTTTAGTCTGCAGCCAGCCGGATTGATATTCAGTATTACCCTTTGATCAGCACCAGCCGGTTTGTTCCGCAGACAGCAGGATTTATCTGCAGTATTGCCCTTTAATCTGCACCATCCCTATTGTTCCACAGCCAGCCGGATTGTCCCGAAGTATAGCCCTTTAATCCGCAATCGGACCTGTTACTCCTTCAAATCAAACCGGTCAGCATTCATTACCTTCACCCATGCTTTCACAAAGTCGCCAACAAATTTCTCCTTGTTGTCATCCTGTGCATAAAACTCAGCATAGGCACGCAGTACGGAGTTGGAACCGAACACCAGGTCAACTCTTGTTGCTGTCCATTTTTTCTGATTGGTCTTCCTGTCAACAATATTGTAAAGATCATCTGAAACCGGCACCCATGAATTATTCATATCTGTCAGGTTTACAAAAAAGTCATTGCTCAACACACCCTCCCTGTCAGTGAACACACCATGTTTCGTGCCTCCGTAATTGGTTCCAAGAACACGCATACCACCAATCAATACAGTCATTTCAGGAGCGGTAAGGCCCATAAGCTGTGTTCTGTCAAGTAAAAGCTCTTCGGGCTTCACTGCATATTCCTTCTTGACCCAGTTCCTGTAACCATCATGTATCGGTTCAAGTACCTCAAAAGATTCTGCATCGGTCATTTCTTCCGTTGCATCTCCCCGGCCGGGGCTGAACGGGACCTTAATCTTAACTCCCGCTTCATGTGCAGCTTTTTCAACGGCTGCACTCCCTCCCAGTACAATCAGATCGGCAATGCTGATTTTCTTTTTCATACCTGCCTGAATTTCTGTAAGCTTGTTAATGACCTTTTGCAGTCTTTCAGGTTCATTGCCTTCCCAGTCTTTCTGGGGGGAGAGGCGGATCCTTGCACCGTTTGGACCACCCCTGTAATCCGAACCCCTGAATGTCCTTGCACTGTCCCATGCAGTATTTATAAGCTCAGTCAGGGTCAGTCTGCTATTAAGGAGTTTTTGCTTTAACTCTTCAATCTCTGCATCTGAAAGTGAATAATCAACAGCGGGGACCGGGTCCTGCCAGATAAGGTCCTCTTTGGGTACATCAGGTCCCAGATACCTGCTCTTCGGCCCGAGGTCGCGATGCGTTAACTTAAACCAGGCTCTTGCAAATACATCGGCAAAATATTCGGGGTCCTTGTAAAAGCGTTCTGAAATTTTGCGGTACCCGGGATCCATTTTCAAAGCCATGTCTGCATCAGTCATCATTGGATTTTTGCGAACACCGGGCACATGGGCATCAAAAGGTTTATCTTCCTCTTTTATGTTTACAGGTTCCCATTGCCATGCTCCGGCAGGGCTTTTAGTGAGTTCCCAATCGTATGTAAAAAGCAGGTAAAAATATGTATTGTTCCACTTGTCGGGGTGGGTTGTCCACGCCCCCTCGAGTCCACTTGTAACAGTATCTTCTGCATTCCCTTTACCTTTCGGATTCATCCATCCGAAACCCTGGTGCTCAATAGGTGCACCTTCCGGGCTTGGCCCCAGGACAGATGCATCACCATTTCCATGAGTTTTTCCAACAGTATGACCTCCGGCTGTCAGCGCTACTGTTTCTTCATCATTCATTGCCATGCGCCCGAAAGTAGTACGCATATCCCTGGCAGTTTTTAAAGGGTCAGGGTTCCCATCCACCCCTTCGGGGTTCACATAAATCAAACCCATCTGAACCGCTGCCAGCGGGTTCTCTAACGATACGCGATCCTGATCATCTGAGTAACGGCTCTTGGTTGGTTCGAGCCACTCTTTTTCTGCACCCCAGTAAACATCCTTCTCAGGATGCCATATATCTTCGCGCCCTCCGCCAAAGCCAAATGTCTTGAATCCCATTGACTCATACGCCATATTACCTGCAAGGATAAACAAGTCGGCCCATGAAAGGGCGTTTCCATATTTCTTCTTTATTGGCCAAAGCAGTCTTCGTGCCTTATCGAGATTAGCATTATCAGGCCAGCTGTTCAGCGGTGCAAATCGCTGGTTTCCTGTGTTGCTCCCACCACGTCCGTCAGCAATACGGTAGGTTCCTGCACTGTGCCATGCCATACGTATCATCAGGCCGCCATAATGCCCCCAGTCGGCAGGCCACCAGTCCTGACTTTCAGTCATCAGCTTTTTCAGGTCGTTTTTCAACGCTTCAAAATCAAGCTTATTGAATTCTTCACGGTAATTAAAGTCCTTCCCCAGGGGATTTGTTTTGCAATCGTGCTGATGCAGGATGTCAAGGTTTAGAGCTTCTGGCCACCAACTCATTACAGAGTGGGCTGAACCGGTGTTTGCACCATGTGTTACCGGGCATTTTCCTTTTTTTGAATTTTCCATAAGTATAATTTTTTATTTTGATGTTCTTTTTTTTGCTGGCATTAGATCTTATAGGTGCCAGTGGTATTTCTGTTTTTTGGAAGCGGCCCTTTTTCGAGTTGGCTCCCTGTGGCAGCTTTTTTTGTTGCCACCTGGATTCCTTGCTAAGGCCGGTGGCAACATTATATCTGGCAACTAACTTGCCTGCTATCTGCAGGTGACAGCATTATTGCTGGTGAATACCTTACCTGCTTCGTCACTGTGATAGCTTTGGTTGTTGCCGTTGGTAGATCTGCTTATCGGCGGTGGTAATAATTTTTTAACCGCCAGTTTTCTGCCAGTATGCAATATATAAAATATTACGTCAACTTCCGCTACAATTATTAATATGTGTTGAGCTGTTTGCTATGGTCTTTAACAATCGGCAATGATAAATTGTTTTTTATTTTAAGTTGAAAGCCCCATCAGCCTTCGGCAGGCAAAAATAGATGAACAAACATGGGGGTTCAATACGACAAAAAGAAATGAACTTAATTGACATACTATAATAACTCATTGAATATTAGTTTAATTAAACTTGTTTGTACGTATTAATTTTACACTAATTGCCTATACCAATAATTGGTGTTTAACCCCCAAAAACATTATCTTGGAAAAAAATTCTGATATGTACAATAAAGTAATTCAAAACCTGAAACCACTGGATTTTATGTGGCCTGTAAGCAATCCATTCGTTTTTTGTGTTCATCACCTGGATGATTATCCCAGGGGAAACGAAAATATGGAACCTGATGCATCATTGTCAGGGCGGATGCTGGGACAGGACTTTACTCTCAAAGATGGATGGAGAATGTATCATGGAGAAAAAATACCGGGCTTTCCGGCTCATCCTCACAGAGGCTTTGAAACAATCACCATCGTACTCAATGGGTTTGTTGATCATTCCGACAGTCACGGTGCTGCAGGTCGTTATGGCATGGGTGACCTCCAGTGGATGACAGCAGGTTCGGGCCTGCAACACTGTGAAATGTTCCCTATGCTGAATAAAGACAAGGGGAATCCCACTGAATTGTTCCAGATATGGTTGAATCTTCCCGAAAAGGACAAATTTGCCGACCCCCATTTTAAGATGTTGTGGAGTGAAGCCATACCGGAGGTAACAGATCAGGATGAAACCGGCAGGAAAACCGTATTGAAAATCTATGCAGGTAAGTATAAAGAGCATCAGGCTCCTGACCCTGCCCCTGATTCTTGGGCAGCAAACCCGGAAAACGGCGTGAATATATGGACTATAAAAATGGATGCTTCTGCGAAATGGCATCTCCCCGCTTCGGATATGGGAAAGAACAGGATTCTTTATTTTTATAATGGTTCAGTTTTGCGTCTTGCTGGAATGGAAATAGTAAAAGGGAATGCCATTGAACTACTTTCAGACCAGGAGGTAATTATTGAGGCAGTCTCTGATGATGCATTCATGCTTTTTATTGAAGCAATGCCAATTAATGAGCCCGTTGTTCAACAAGGCCCTTTTGTTATGAACACTGCTGAGGAAATCCAGCAGGCATTTTATGACTATAGAACTACACAGTTTGGTGGCTGGCCATGGAAGCAGTATGATAACATCCACCCCAGGGAAGAGGGACGATTTGCAAAATACAAAAACGGTGAAATTGAAAGGCCCCCGAAGATATAAGTTGTATCTACAACGTACCTTGACTCCCTGCATCTGAGATCTCTCATTTACAAAAGGTTTTGTTCGTTTATTTGAGATTGAACAAATTAACTCTTAACACTTTTGACTTTAATAAATAAATTCCATAGTTTTACTATGTACATACTTTGTTTTTTACATTAAAGCCGGGCAAAACACGTGAGGAATTGAAAAAGGAGGTAAATGCCCTTTGATTTTTTTAAGTACGGATCATTTTCCGGTGTTTAATACAGCATTTTCAAAAATTTTTTGAGTAGTCTCTTGTTATTTTTTTAATATATCAACATTATAATAAGCATATTATGAAAAAAATAGGAGTATTAATTATCGTTTTGGGAATTCTTCTTACCATTTTTTCGGGTATAAGTTTTAAAAAAGAAGAAACCGTTGCTGAAGTCGGGGAATTTGAATTGACCAGGGAAGAAGAGGAAAGCGTAAACTGGCCACAATGGGTGGGACTTGCTTCCATTGCAGGTGGGGTTATTATTCTTTTGGTGGGGTTCAAGAAGAAATGAGTTCTATAAAAATATAAAGTTCCCACGATATGTTTTAGTTCGGGAATTCAAGGCGCCAAATTACGATTTGCCAAAATAAATATGCTCAAAATTACCAGAGCTCCAAACAACAAGGGTCTCCGGATGAACTATACCGTATATTAACGGCAGGTGTGGCTGGCAGTCACTTTCCCGTCAATTCATTCCTTCCATACTTAAAATAACGAACTATCAGAACAAAAACTATAATAAGGCAAAGACCCGCCAATAACCACTTTGAAAGGGTAAAACAGCCGGCAAATGTGGCAAGTGTATTAAACCGGGAAGGCATAAGAAGGATTAAAGATAAAACACTCAGGTTTTCGAAGTAATCTAATATAAGAATCCCAAAAGGCAATAAACTCAAAAGCGTTTTGTGAGATAACCTGAAAATGAACAGGGCTAAAAACAGACTATAAAAAACAGGATAAATAAAATCCAGTAAAAGCATGCCCCTTATATAGGTAGAGATTTCTTCCTGGCTGTATTTTTCCATAAGAGCATAAAAATCTTCTGCCGTATAATGCAATTTTGTATCCGGAATACCATACACCAGATCTCCAAAAAACCGGGCAAATAAAAGATTCATTAATAGTGAAAGAACAAAAAACAAAATAATATTTTTAACAGTGGCAAACTTTGTAAAATAAACCCTCAGTGTAATCATAATTTGATGTATCTTAATTATCAGTTTTGAAAGACAGGGTTGTTAAATGATACGTTCAGCCAATCAGTGGTCTGGAAAAGGGTTGTACTTCTTTTATCTTTTCAGGTTTGAGGTTTGGTTTTCAAGTATGATTCACAACCATCGGGTATATGTGCCTTAAGGGTTTGCTTAACAGGCTCCTGTCTGCCAACACGAAATTTCGAGATGGAGCAAAAACTTGAATACCCGCTGAAACCCTGATTTGCTCTGACGTAGTGCTTTTTCAGTTCTTATGCATTTTTTCTTTCAGTGGTTTAAGATAACTATTTGAAATTCGATACTTTTCTCGTAATGGATTAACAATCCCGTTATATAACTTTTCTTTGTATGATTTATCTGCACCTCCTGTTTTATAAAGCTCTTTGATATTCTCGTACTTTTCTGAATACTGCTCTTTTATAAATTTAAAGAATACCTTTCTTGTTGCTCCCCTTAAATACAATACACCTGGTAGCATATAATGTACATTTGAACGCTTTGCTTCCAGACATAAACTTTCAATATTTAAATAACTGTCTGTTATATAAGGAATTATTGGCATTGTGTGTAATCCAACAGATGCATTCGTTTTTCTGAACTCCTTCAATAATTTAAATCTTTCTAAGCTTGTACTGCTATCAGGTTCAATCTTTTTCCGGTCTTCTTCGTTCAATGTTGTTATAGTTGAAGCAATATTTACGTAAGTCAGTTTTGATAATTCTGCAATTAAATAATAATCACGAAGTATTAAATTCGACTTGGTTGAAATGATAGCTGGTGTTTTATGTTTAATTAAAACCTTCAACACTTCAGGCATTATTTTCATCTCCTCCTCAACTGTTTGGTAACTATCAGACACGCCACCGATATTAATTATATCTCTGTTCCATTTTGGACTACTTAATTCTTTATCAAGCTGCTCTGCTATATTGGTTTTTACAAATACTTTTGAAAAGTCTTGTTCTCCCAAAAATTCGTGAGAATAAATTGCATAACAATATTTGCAATTATGACTACAACCTCTGTAAATATTCAAATCCCAACCATAAGGAATTTTTCGTTTTAATTTATTCAGTGCAGATGTACAGAGTATTTCCTCAATATTTTTCTTGCTAAAATCGGTTGCCATCCTTTTATCATTTATAAACGCTGTTACACGCAGTCTCTCATTTTTTCATTGCTTCAACTTTTAAATCTTCAGGCATTTTTTCAATGGAGTAACGAAGAGCTGTCCGTGGCATTACCTCTTTTTTTGATACCACGTAATCAAAAACTGCCTTTTTGTTTTGTGCCGGCATCAGATGCTGAAACGCTGAAACTCGAACGGTCCCGGAAATAAAGTATGACGCATGTGTTCGTCTGGTGGTATGTCTTCCATTCTTCTAAGTCATTGTCAATATTAAGTTTCTGCATCATTCCCATTTCACTTTCTTTCTTAAAACCCGGTTTGGTTACCAACATCAAAATTTTAAAAACTCCTTTGCCTTCTCCAGATAAGGAAGCGGAGATACAAACTCAAACTCTTTTGATACGTCAAAAAAGAGGTTTAACAGGTTCAGGTGCTCCATTCCCACAATCAGCAGTATCCTGTCATCAGAGGTGCGCTCAATGCGTTGAATATTTCTGAAGATCCTGAGATTTCGGTTATACCATCTGCCTGATTCAAAATCTACCCCGGTAAAATCTCCAGGGGTTTCCTCATATTTAAATGGATGCAGGAGGTAACCAGAAAGGCTTTCGCGGATCTGATCGGGATGATTGTAAAAAAGCAAATGATCAATAATATTCTCAATCCTGCCCGCTTCGCGCAGGATTAAATTCCTGTAGGGTGATTTAAAAAAATAATCCTCTAATGCGGCTAACCTGGCACTATCTGCAAAAAGATTCAGAATATTATCGTAATGCAGCCCCATATCATTCACACAATAGATTCTGTCTATATCCAGGTTACGGGCAATGCGAAAACCCAGCTGCTGTGTTTCATTGCTTTTCAATTCCCACGCTCCTTTCTTGTAAAGCTGAAAAAGAGAATCAATACGGCTCTGTTCCACTGGATTTAATTCTATGGCTATAATGGTAGGTCTGAACTCCTCGATAGCCTTTGCAATTGCAACTATTTCCGACTGCCAGGGGTCTTCAAGCACATTTATCTTATCCTCCTCTGCTGTTTTCACCGCATCCAGGTTGGGGAAACTGAAATGAAATACACCCAGTGCCATAACTGGAGTCTGCTCAATTTGTGCTGAGGTTTGTGCCTGCAGGGTGTAGCAAATAATGAAGCTACAAAGCACAATAATTACTTTTTTCATAGGGCTCAGTTTTTTGGTTACTAAAGGTTTTAACCCAATTTCTCTAACCTAATCTTATTTAAATCTACTCTTTGTGATTTTCCACTATTTCTTTATGATGTTTTACATACATCTCAGCCATTCGTTCAAAGGCCTTAACCCGTACCGTTTTGAATTTGAACGCCAACCCCATGCCAAGGTTAAAAAACTGTTTGCCCAGGTCCTTTTGAGGGAAGTCGTATAATCCATGTTTTTTATAAAAACG
>PUMT01000250.1 GCA_003551495.1 Bacteroidota bacterium | reverse complement strand
TTTTTCCGACATGATGCTACTTACTCTTGCTTTTCCCAATGTAGCCGGTTTGGTCATTCTTGCCCCGGAGATAAAAAAAGAGATGAAAAAATACATGCAGAAGCTTAAATCTGGAGAAATAACAAGGTACAGATAGTTGGAAATATAACCCCAAAAAACAGAAACGGGGGGTTGACTTTTTTTTGGTTATTCCTTAAATTGTTTATGGAAAAACAACCAAAAAATGCTGCCCCGGCTATTCAAAGAGTACTTAACATTCAACCGCCGTGAAAAAAACGGGATAATTGTATTGCTTTCCATTCTGTTTGCCGTTGCACTGATACCGGGAATATGGAAGCAATTATACACTTCGCCGAATATTGAAAAGGTTGATATAGCACTTGAACTTGAATTACTTGCCGAACAGCTTGATGTACAAAATCCAGGTCCCCTTGAGTTTTTTGATTTTGACCCAAATACGGCCACAGAGAAGGAGTTGCTGAGTATGGGACTTAGTCCGCGGCAGGTAAGCAACATAAAAAACTATCTTGCTGCAGGCGGAGTTTATCGCACACCGGAAGATCTTTTAAGAATGTACACTATTGATACAGCCCTGTTTACTGTTCTTGAACCCTGGATTCAAATTTCCGGTGAAAAGCAACAAACCGGTTTCAATTACGTTGGTGATAGTAAAAGGGAAGAGGAAATAACAGGGCTAAATATTGAGCTTAACAGTGCAGATGAAAATCAACTTATGCAATTAAGGGGTATTGGCCCGGTTTACTCTTCCAGGATTGTCAGTTACAGGGAGCTGCTGGGAGGATACACTTCTCCTTCACAACTGACTGAGGTTTATGGCATTGATGAAGAACTTTACTTGCAGGTAAAACCTTACTTGTATGCTGATACAGGAAGTATACGGAAAATATGCCTGAATGAAGCTGGTTTCGTTACACTGCTGAGGCATCCTTATCTTGATTATGAACAGGTAAGTGCTCTCTTCAGATACCGGGATACAGCCGGCGTTTTTCGAAGCGTTAAAGAACTTAAGCTTTTGAGTGAATTTTCAGAAGATGATGTGAACCGTTTAAGTGAGTATCTTGTTATTAATATGTAAGGGTTGCCTCTTTTTTAAAAAAACATTTTGAAAAATTGTTTATTCATGATAATTTTGCGGCTTGTCTTATAAAAAATGAAAATAAAATGATAGTAGTACAACTGAAAGAAGGTGAGAACATAGAAAGGGCTTTGAAAAGATTCAAAAGAAAATTTGAAAAAACCGGAGTTATCAAGGAGCTTAGGAACAGGCAGGCTTTTGTAAAGCCGTCAATTAAACGAAGGGAGCAGGTTAAAAAGGCGAAATATATTGAAAATCTTCAGCGTGAGGAGGAATAGTACGCCGGAGCTGACTGTTTGCTTTAATTGTGCCACAGGCATTTCTATACCGGACTTTTGAACTTTTCTCTGAAAAATTATGCTGATAGAGCATTTTCTTGACTATTTAAGGAACGAAAGGCGATATTCCCCTCATACAATAGGGTCGTACAGGACTGATCTGTACAGTTTCTCAGATTTTGTAAAAGAGAGGTTCCGGATAGAGGATCATTCCGATGTCAAACATAATATGGTCAGAGCCTGGCTTGTTTCCCTGATAGAGGATAATTCACTTGGAACCCGCTCAGTTAACCGGAAGCTGTCTTCCCTTAAATCATACTATCGTTACCTTTTACGTACTGGTAATGTCAACACAAACCCCCTCGACAAAATATCCCAGCCACGAAGTAAAAAACGCATACCCCGGTTTATTGAAGAGGAGAAACTTGACGATCTTCTGGATAATACAGATTTCGGGGGCGGCTACACAGGGAGCCGTGACAGGATGATAATTGAGACTTTCTATCAGACGGGAATAAGACGGGCGGAGCTGATAGGCCTCAGGGATAAAGATTTTGACCAGTACGGCATGATGCTTCGTGTAACCGGTAAGGGAAATAAAGAGCGGATTATCCCCGTGGGAAATGCATTTATCTCTTCTTTAAAGAACTACATAAATGAGAGGGAAAGTTATTTCGGCAATACAGTAAAAACCGATCATCTCTTCCTTACTGAGAAAGGTGAAAAACTTTACCCAAGGCTTGTTAACAGGATAGTTCAGAATTATCTTGGTATGGTGACATCTTCGGAAAAGAAAAGTCCGCATATTATAAGGCACAGTTTTGCAACCCATATGCTTAACCGGGGTGCAGAATTAAATGCCATCAAGGAGCTGCTTGGACATGCCAGTCTCACTGCTACAGAGGTATACACACACAATACTTTTGAGAAACTAAAAAAAATATATAAACAGGCTCATCCGAGAGCCTAAAAAAGAGGGAGGAAAAAATATGGACATAAAAATTCATTCCGTACATTTTGATGCTGATGTCAAATTGCTTGATTTTACTATGCAAAAAGTAGGCAAGCTTGGACAGTTCAGTGACGATATAATAAACGCAGAAGTTTTTCTCAGGCTTGAGAACGCACAGGACATGGAAAACAAAATAGCAGAGATCAAAATTAACATGCCCGGCAACAACCTTTTTGCCAAAAAACAGGGAAAATCGTTTGAAGAAGCTGTAGACCTTTCAGCAGAGGCTGTCAGGAGACAGATAAGAAAACACAAGGAAAAGTACAAAAAAGCTTAAAAATTATACATAAAAAAATCGACTATTTTTGTGATTATAATTAAAATATTTATACATTTGCAAACCGATTTTAAGGGGTAATTTTTGTTCGTTCTTTTAATTGCCGATGTAGCTCAGTTGGTCAGAGCAGCTGATTTGTAATCAGCTGGCCGGGGGTTCGAATCCCTCCATCGGCTCGCTGACCGAAAGCTATGGGGAGATACCAAAGCGGTCAACTGGGGCAGACTGTAAATCTGCTGGCGTATGCCTTCGGAGGTTCGAATCCTCCTCTCCCCACGCTTTTTATGCGGGAGTAGCTCAGTTGGTAGAGCATCAGCCTTCCAAGCTGAGGGTCGCGGGTCCGAGTCCCGTCTCCCGCTCTTTTTTTGCCGATGTAGCTCAGGGGTAGAGCGCTTCCTTGGTAAGGAAGAGGTCATGGGTTCAACTCCCATCATTGGCTCAACCGGGGAATTTAATTATGCTTGACAAAAAATACTAATAATCAAATTATCAAAATAATTTATAAAAATTATGGCAAAAGAAAAATTTGACAGATCGAAACCACACGTCAATATTGGTACAATCGGGCACGTTGACCACGGTAAAACTACTTTGACAGCCGCTATTACTCTTGTTCTTTCAAGAAAGGGGCTGTCTGAGGTAAAGACTTTTGATCAGATCGATAATGCACCCGAGGAAAAGGCAAGGGGTATTACAATCAATACGGCACACGTGGAGTATCAGACCGCAAACCGCCACTATGCACACGTTGACTGTCCGGGTCACGCCGACTACGTGAAGAATATGGTTACCGGAGCGGCGCAAATGGACGGTGCCATACTGGTTGTTGCAGGTACCGATGGCCCTATGCCCCAGACAAGGGAGCATATTCTTCTTGCCCGCCAGGTAAATGTGCCAAGTATAGTTGTATTCATTAACAAGGTAGATCTGGTTGATGATCCGGAGTTGCTTGAACTGGTTGAAATTGAAGTTCGTGAGCTTCTCAGCTTCTACGAATTTGATGGTGACAATGCCCCGGTTATACACGGATCTGCTCTTGGAGCACTTAACGGAGAGGAAAAGTGGGAAGAGAAAGTAATGGAGCTTATGGAAGCGGTTGATACATACATTCCGATACCTCCAAGGGATATTGAGAAGCCTTTCCTGATGCCTGTTGAGGATGTTTTCTCAATTACAGGCCGCGGTACTGTTGCAACCGGAAGGATTGAAACAGGAGTTGTCAATTCCGGTGATGAAATGGAAATAATCGGACTCGGCGCACAAAAGAAGAAAACCGTTATTACAGGTGTTGAGATGTTCCGCAAGATACTCGACAGGGGTGAGGCAGGTGATAATGTCGGACTACTCCTCAGGGGTATCGACAAGAAGGAAATCAAGAGGGGTATGGTAATTGCCAAGCCCGGCTCTATAACACCCCATACAAAGTTCAAGGCTGAGGTTTACGTTCTCAAGAAGGCAGAGGGTGGCCGCCACACACCGTTCCATAACAACTACCGTCCCCAGTTCTACCTGAGGACACTTGACGTAACAGGTGAGATCAAGCTTCCCGAGGGAACAGAAATGGTTATGCCCGGCGATAACGTTACAATTACGGTTGAACTTATAACACCGGTTGCTATAAACCAAAACCTCCGTTTTGCGATACGTGAGGGAGGAAGAACCGTTGGAGCAGGCCAGGTAATTGAGATATTGGATTAGAATAATTAAGCCTTCAGTCAGTAAAAGGAAAAACTGAAGATTTCAGCACACAACAACGGATGTTTATATCCGTTGTTCTATGGCGACAAACGGGTGTAGCTCAATTGGTAGAGTAGCGGTCTCCAAAACCGTTGGCTGGGAGTTCGAGTCTCTCCACCCGTGCAAACGGATTAAATGTTATGAGAATAAAGAGTTATTTCCAGGAAGCTTTTAATGAGTTGATATATAAGGTTACATGGCCAAGCTACAATGAACTGCAAAATAGTGCGGTTGTTGTAATGATCGCATCGTTTATAATTGCTTTGATCATTTTTGGCATGGATTTTATTTTTGAGAATGTAATGGAGGCGGTTTACAGCCTGTTCTACTAATTGCAGGAGGAGCCATGACAGAAAAAAAATGGTATGTTCTGAGGGCTATCGGAGGGAAAGAAAAGAAAGTCAAGGAATACATAGAAAATGAAGTCAGACGGCTTAAGCTAAATGACTATATATCACAGGTTTTAATACCCACCGAAAAAGTGTATCAGATCCGGAGCGGGAAGAAAATCAGCAAGGAGCGAAATTTTTTCCCCGGATATGTCCTGGTGGAAGCGATACTTGATGGTGAGATACCTCATATTCTTGAAAATGTTCCCAATGTAATTGGTTTTTTGGGTGATAACAACAAGGAACCGGTGCCGCTGAGGCCTTCAGAGGTAAACAGGATTTTAGGCAAAGTCGACGAGCTGGCCGCAAGCGATGAGGAAATAAATGTGCCCTTTTTTGTTGGGGAGACGGTAAAGGTAATTGACGGGCCTTTTAACAGCTTTTCAGGAGTTATTGAAGAGGTTAATGAAGAGAAGAAAAAGCTGAAGGTTATGGTCAAGATCTTTGGAAGAAAAACACCGCTTGAACTGAGTTTCATGCAGGTGGAAAAGGAATAAATTTTAAAACTGGAACTGTTACGCATCTTTATAAAACAATTTATGACAGCTGATTAATTTAATGCTTCCTGATCAACTGTCATTTTTTAGAAAACTAGGTTAAATTATGGCAAAGGAAATTGCTGGATTGATAAAATTGCAAATCAGGGGAGGGGCTGCTAATCCGTCACCACCTGTAGGACCTGCACTGGGTGCAAAGGGTGTGAATATAATGGATTTCTGCAAGCAGTTCAACTCAAGGACGCAGGGGAGTCCCGGGAAGTTACTTCCGGTGATTATTACGGTATATTCGGACAAGTCGTTTGATTTTGTCGTGAAAACACCACCGGTAGCTATACAGCTTCTGGAAACGGCAAAAATAAAATCAGGCTCTCAGGAACCAAACAGGATCAAGGTTGCTTCCGTTACCTGGGATCAGGTTAAAAAGATTGCTGAGGAGAAGATGCCCGACCTCAATGCGTTTACAGTTGAATCTGCAATGAAAATGGTTGCAGGCACAGCAAGAAGTATGGGCATTACCGTAAAGGGATCCCCTCCGTTTGCTAATTAATAAATCATTTTTACAAACAATGACTAAACTTACAAAAAACCGAAAGTTAGCCCTGGAAAAGGTCGAGCCGGGAAAGATATACAAACTCTCGGAAGCGGTCGGACTGGTCAAGGAGATGACCAACACACGTTTCGATGCTTCTGTGGATATTGATGTGAGGCTTGGAGTCGATCCCAGAAAGGCCAACCAGATGGTGAGAGGGGTTGTAACACTTCCGAACGGAACCGGCAAGAGCGTTACTGTTCTGGTACTCTGTACACCTGATAAGGAAGAAGAGGCGAAGGAAGCCGGTGCGGATTATGTTGGCCTGGATGAATATGTTGAAAAGATCAAAGGTGGATGGACAGATGTTGATGTAATAATAACAATGCCGCCTGTTATGTCCAAGGTTGGACAACTTGGCCGGATACTCGGGCCTCGCGGACTAATGCCGAATCCAAAAAGCGGTACTGTTACCATGGATATAGGCAAGGCGGTATCTGATATTAAAGCCGGAAAAATTGACTTTAAGGTTGACAAGTATGGAATAATTCATACTTCAATAGGAAAAGTTTCATTTGACGAGGTTAAGCTGGTTGAAAATGCAAAAGAGTTCATCCAGACCATCAACAAACTGAAGCCTGCAGCCGCGAAAGGCACCTATATCCGGAGTATATATCTTTCCAGCACAATGAGTCCGGGAGTCAGGATTGACCCCAAGTCAACAGATTAGTGTTAATAAGTAAAATTTACTTCCATAGCAATATGAAACTAGAAGAAAAAATTGCGATTGTAGACGACCTTTCAGAAAAGCTGGAAAAGTATGCCCACTTTTACCTTACAGATGTTTCCAATCTCGATTCAGCCGAAACGGGTGAACTGAGAAGGAAATGCTTTGAAAAGGAGATAAAGTTGGTGGTTGTCAAGAACACACTGTTAAAAAGAGCTCTTGAGAAATCAGGAAAAAGCTTTGAGGAACTTGAAGGTGTTCTGAAGGAGCCTACATCGGTTATGTTTTGCGAAACCGGAAATGTTCCCGGAAAGCTTATCAGGGAATTCCGGAAAAAGCATGACCGTCCGTTGCTGAAAGCCGCATATGTAGAGGAATCTTTATATGTAGGCGACGATCAGCTTGACGTTCTTGCAAGCCTCAAGTCGAGAGATGAAATGATCGCAGAGGTTATGCTTATACTACAGTCCCCTGCCAAAAACGTTGTTTCCGCACTTCAGTCCGGTGGCGGCAAACTGGCAGGAATTGTAAAAACATTATCAGAAAAAGAATAAAAGAATAATAACTAAACATTTTAAACTATAAAAGAAAATGGCAGATTTGAAAGCATTTGCAGACCAATTGGTTAATTTAACTGTAAAAGAAGTTAATGAATTAGCTCAGATCCTTAAGGATGAATATGGAATAGAGCCGGCAGCTGCCGCCGCAGTTGCCGCTGCCCCCGCTGCCGCTGAAGGCGGTGCGGCTGAAGAGAAAACCCAGTTTGATGTTATTCTCAACGCACCGGGCGGTTCAAAGCTTCAGATTGTAAAACTGGTAAAAGAGATAACCAGCCTGGGCCTTAAAGAATCCAAGGAGCTGGTTGATTCCGCTCCCAAGGCCGTTAAGGAAGGTGTATCGAAAGAAGAAGCCGAATCACTTAAATCACAACTAGAAGAAGCAGGAGCAGAAGTTGAACTTAAATAGACGCCACTTAATACGCTTGGTAATCAGGGGTTTAGAATCTTTGTAAAAGGTTCTAAGCCTTTTTGTTGTTATAATTGTTTAGGTTCACCAAATTATTAATCTAGATGCGTTCACAAAAATTTGAACAAAAAAGAATAAGTTTTGCCACTTCAAAAAATCAATTGGATTATCCTGATTTTCTTGAAGTTCAGCTGAAGTCCTTTTACGATTTTTTTCAGATGGGAACTTCTCCTGAACACCGGAAAAACGAAGGGCTCTATAAAGTATTCAATGAGAATTTTCCAATAACAGATACAAGGAACAATTTTGTTCTCGAGTTCATTGATTACTTTATCGATCCCCCCAGGTATACAATTGAGGAATGTATTGAAAGGGGCTTGACATTCAGCGTTCCCCTGAAAGCAAAGCTGAAGCTTTATTGCAAGGACGCTGAGCATGAAGATTTCGACACGGTTATACAGGATGTTTATCTTGGTACGGTGCCATATATGACCGAAAGAGGCACATTTGTTATAAATGGTGCCGAGCGTGTGGTAGTTTCACAACTTCACAGATCCCCCGGTGTCTTTTTCGGCCAGAGTATTCATGCCAACAGAACGAAACTGTACTCGGCAAGGATTATCCCGTTCAAGGGTTCCTGGATAGAGTTTGCAACGGACATCAACAATGTGATGTACGCTTACATTGACAGAAAAAAGAAGCTCCCCGTTACAACACTTCTCCGTGCAATAGGCTTTGAAAATGACAAGGATATTCTGGGTATATTCGATCTGGCCGATGAGTTGAAGGTTTCGAAAACAGCACTGAAAAAGAATATCGGGCGTAAACTTGCTGCACGTG
>PUMT01000043.1 GCA_003551495.1 Bacteroidota bacterium | reverse complement strand
TTATTCTTGCGGCAGCATATAAGAAGTTAAACTTTACCAACATAAGAGAAGCGGTTTTTAAAACAGTTAAAACCAGCTGTATGATTTACATGGTTCTAATTGGAGCAGGATTTTTTACCGGCGTATTTATGCGCATTGGCGGCGGAAGAGTTGTTACCGAGTTTGTAACCGGCTTGCCTCTGCCTGACTGGGGCCTGCTCCTGGTAATGTGGATAATAATTTTTATCCTCGGTATGTTTATTGATTGGATCGGTGTGGTTATGATTGCAGTGCCGCTCTTTACACCGATTGCGGCCGAGCTTGGCTTCCCGCCAATTTGGTTTGCCATGATGTGTATTGTTTTGATGCAGACTTCTTTCTTAACTCCACCTTTTGCGTACGCCATATTCTATGTTAAGGGGATTGCCCCGCCGGAGATTAAGACCTGGGATATCTACAGGGGAGTGGCGCCTTTTGTTTTGATTGTGTTTATAACCCTATTCCTGATGGCGGTATTCCCTGATATTATCATGCTTGTTCCTCGCCTGACCGGTCTTGTTTATTAAGGTATAACGGATTTGAACTGTTTTACATTTGGAGGTGTACTAAAGTATGAGCAAAAGTAATACTGATTATCATGCAGCCGGTGACCAGGAGGTGGTATATAAAAAAGTTGGAACGCGCAGGCTTTTTTCCAACCCTGATGCAGATGAAGCCAGGGATCACTTTACATCACAGTCCAGACGCATGGTTGATAAAACCACTACTGTCAAGGATGCAGTTGCGAACCTGATTAGCGATGGCGATTACTTTGCAGCCGGCGGGTTTGGCAGTAACCGTATTCCCGCAGCCGTTTTACATGAAATAGTCAGGCAGAAAAAGAAAAATCTTGGTTTTGCCGGCCATACATCGACCCATGATATGCAGATTCTGATTGCAGGTAAATGTATAGACCGTTGTGACGCTGCTTATGTGGTTGGCCTTGAAGCCCGAGGGTTGTCAAAAAATGCGCGTAAAGCTTTTGAAAATGGGGATATTGAGGCAACAGAGTGGAGCAATGCCACCCTGGCCTGGCGCTATAAAGCTGCGGCAATGGGGCTATCTTTTCTACCTGCCCGCAGTATACTGGGCACGGATACAGTAAAGTACAGTGCTGCCATGGAAGTGCCCTGTCCCTTTACCGGGAAACCTTATGTTGCTGTGCCCGCGCTGTACCCTGATGTTGCCGCGATTCACGTTCATTGCAGCGATATCTACGGCAACTGCCAGATTAAGGGCATATCGATTTCTGACCTGGATTTAGCCAGGGCAGCGAAAAAGTTGATTCTTACAACTGAGCGTATCATCCATAATGACGAAATAAGAAGAGAACCCCACCTAACAGTTATTCCATATTATGAAGTTGACGCTGTTATAGAAGTTCCTTACGGGGCCTACCCTTCAAACATGGCCTATGAGTACTTTACGGATGAGGATCACATCACAGAATGGCTTAATACTGAAAAAGATGAGAAAGCCTTCCAGGAGTTTCTTGATAAGAACATCTATAACTGTAAAAACCACTGGGAATACCTTGAGGTTAATGGTGGGCTGGAAAAAATCAATGAGCTGAGAATTCAGGAAAACTTGAGCGATAAAGTTTAACTGTCAGGTATATACCCGGTTAAGGAGTGAAGCTTATGAGTAACTATAATGGCATGGAGTTAATGATTTGTCTTGCCTCCAGGTATCTTGAAGATGATGGATCCGTGGTTGTCGGCACAGGCGCCCCCTGTGCGGCTGCCATGCTGGCGCAGAGGACCAGGGCCCCTAAACTGATGGTTATGTTTGAAGCAGGCGGAATTGGCCCCAGGTTGCCATCAATGCCTATTTCAGTGGGCGATTCACGTACCTATTACAAGGGTCTTTTAACAACAAGTATGCCGGAGATTATGGAAGCCTGTCAGAAAGGAATGGTTGACTATACTTTCCTGGGCGGAGCACAGATTGATATGTATGGCAATATAAACTCTACTATCATCGGAGATTACGATCGTCCCAAGGTGCGTTTTCCTGGCAGCGGAGGCGCCAACGACCTGGCTTCCCTTTGCGTTAAAACCATGATGATAACACCGCAGGATAAAAACCGTTTTACCAATGATATCGAGTTTATAACATCACCCGGTTACCTGACCGGCAAGGGAGCGCGTGAAGCTGCCGGGTTGCCGCCGGGAGGTGGGCCGTACAAGATTATTACAAACCTTGCCGTGTTGGGATTTGATGAAGAAACCTGCAGGATGAGGGTTGAAATGATTCATCCGGGCATAACCCGTGAGCAAGTAATCGAAAATACCGGCTTTGAATTGCTCTGGGCCCCTGAAGTATTGGAAAGTGAACCACCATCAGAGGAAGAACTGGAAATATTAAGAAAAGATGTGGACCCCCGCCGTTTAATTATCGGCAGAGGGTAATGAATAATGGTGAGCAACAATTATTATAATGATTAAGGTGCAAAGGAGGAATGGATTTGTTAGAAAATAAAGTTACAGTAATTACCGGGGCGGCCAGCGGTATTGGCCTTGCCACTGCTGAAGTTTTTGCTGAAGATGGCGCAAAGGTTGTTATGGCTGATATAGCTGAAGATAAATTAGAAAAAGAAGCTGGGAGATTGGGACAGGAATACATAATAACCGATTTAAGCACGCAGAAAGATTGCCGGAAGCTGGCCGATTTTGCCCTGGATAAATATAAAAAAGTTGATGTTTTAATAAACATAGCCGGAATTCAAACAGTATCACCAATTGAAGATTTTCCGGAGGATAAATGGCGCTTTATGATTGATCTGATGCTGACTGCGCCATTCCTGTTGACCAAGTATGTCTGGCCTTCAATGAAAGAACAGGGCTGGGGCAGGATAATTCATCTTAACTCTGTTCACGGCCTGGTAGCTTCAGAGTTTAAATCTGCCTATATTTCGGCGAAACATGGCCTTGGAGGCTTAACCAAGACAACTGCTCTTGAAGGTGGTCCTTACGGTATTACTGTTAACTCTATTTGCCCGGCATATGTCAGGACACCCCTTGTTGATAACCAGATTGCAGACCAGGCAAAAACACATGGCATTTCTGAAGATGAAGTTATAGAAAAGATAATGCTGGTTAAAGCGTCAGTTAAAAAGTTGATCGAACCAAGGATGATTGGTGATGTAGCCAAGTTCTTATGTTCCGATGCCGCGGCACATATTTCCGGGTCGATGTTTACAATTGATGGCGGTTGGACAGCCAACTAGTAATATTTTCACTAATTTTCAGGTCGAGGAAAGTTAATGCATATGGTATATTATGCTTAACTTTCCTTTTCCTTAATAAACTGTTTTATCTCATATCCTGTACTCTTATCAGAAAGGCGGTGTATATGGTGAAAAGGTACCAGGTTGTTGACAAAAAGATAGTCGAGGAGTTATCCGGGATAGTTGGCCCGGACTTTGTAATTTATGACGATGCTGAAAAGCTTGAACCTTTCTCCCATGATGAAGTTGCAGATACAAGTTTTGCCAAAATGCCTGAAGTTGTAGTCAAACCGGCATCTGCTGAAGAGCTATCGGCCATATTAAAGCTGGCAAATAGGGAGATGATCCCGGTAACTCCCAGGGGGGCTGGCAGTGGTCTTTCCGGGGGAGCGGTGCCGCTTTCCGGAGGAATACTGGTTTCAACTGAAAGAATGAACAAGGTGCTTGAGATAGATAAAAAGAACCTGGTTGCAATTTTGGAACCCGGTGTTATCACTAACGATTTCAACGATGAAGTTCAGAAAGAAGGGCTTTTTTTTGCCGGTTACCCAATGAGCCTTGAGATGTGCTATATCGGAGGCAATGTGGCTGAAAATGCCGGGGGAGGAAGGGCCATAAAATATGGTGTGACGGGTCGATACATTACAGGGCTCGAAGTTGTTCTGCCTTCCGGGGAGATTTGCACTTTCGGGGGGAAAAGGGTTAAAGATGTAACCGGTTATAATATCATACAGCTGCTGATTGGTTCTGAAGGAACCCTGGGTATTTTTACTAAAATATACGTTAAACTGCTTCCCCTGCCGAAAGCTAAAATTGATATGATGGTTCTTTTTGAAGATGCCCAGTCGGCAATTGATGCTGTTCCGTTGATCATGAACACCATGCGCATTATACCGACGGGAATAGAATTTATGGATAAAATTTCACTTGATACAACCAGTGAGTTTTTAAATGAAAAAAAACGTTACCAGGGCGCGGGTGCTATTTTAATAATTGAGTTAGACGGCAATGATGCCGACCAGATTCGGGAAGAATGCCTTGATATTGGGGAGCTCTGCCTGGATCACGGGGCACTTGATGCGTTTGTTGCTGAAGGCCCTGCTGACCAGGAGAAAATTTGGAAAGTTCGCCGTCATGCTGCAGAAGCTTTTAAGGCAATCAGCCCTGTTCAAAGCCTGGAGGATATAGTTGTCCCGGTCAGTAACATTCCTAAACTGATTCCCCTGCTGGAAAAAATATCGGAGAAACACAATGTAATCATGCCCTGCTATGGACACGCAGGCGATGGCAATATGCATGCCACTGTTGTTAAAAAGCCGGAGCAGTCAATGGAAAGCTGGGATCAGACCCTGCCACTCGTTTTGGAAGAACTCTATATTGCTGTTAAGGAACTGGGTGGAACAATCAGCGGGGAGCATGGCATTGGCCACAAGCGTAAAAAGTACCTTCCGCTTGTCCTGGGTGATGTGGAGATAGAGATCATGAAAAAGATCAAGCAGGCTTTTGATCCTAATAATATTCTAAATCCGGGTAAAATATTTGATCTCGATTAAGTAGTTAGCCCTTTTGGGACGGATTAAAAAAACTAAAAAAATTTGATTATTTAAGGCTATAATCTAGTCAGGCATATTAGTGATAAAGTAGAGGAGGGAACTGTTTTGGGGAAAATAGAGCTTCTCTATGGGGATGGTTCAATGAGCATGGATTTTCCTGATAAGCAGGTAAAGAAAATCCTTGAAGCAAAACCCCTGCCCGGAGGTGATTCTGAAAAAAATATAATTGCTGAAGCCCTTGCAAATCCTGTAGATTCGGCCCCCCTGTATCAACTGGTCAATAAAGGTGAGAAGGCTTGCATCATTGTCGGGGATATGACCAGGGTGTGGGCCAGGTATCACCTGCTTATGCCTCCACTACTTGACCAGTTAAACCGTGGTGGAATTCCAGATAAAGACATAGTTATTATTTCAGCAACAGGTGATCACCGTGAACAATCTCCGGAAGAGCATAAGGTGCTTGTTGGCGAGGAAGCTTACGGCAGGGTCAAGGTAATTGATCACCGGGCCAGGGAAGATAACCTGGTTTATATGGGCGACACTTCATATGGGACTCCTGTTCTAATCAACAGGCAGGTAGCCGAAGCGGACCGGGTTGTTATAACCGGCGGTATTGTCTATCATTTCCTTGCCGGATGGGGCGGTGGGAAAAAGGCAGTTGTTCCCGGTGTTGCGGGCTATAAAACCATTATGAAAAACCATTCACTTGCTTTTCATCCTGAGGATGGTTGCGGCTTAAACCCCGATGTTTGTGCCGGTAAAATAGAAGGCAATCCATGCAGTGATGATATGGTTCAGGGTGCCAGCTTTGTTGCCCCGGATTTCCTGGTTAATACAATTATCAACGAAGAAACCCATAAAATTGCTTATGTGGTTGCCGGCAATTATATCACAGCCCACCAGGCCGGCTGTGACCTGGTATCTGAGCATTTTGGAATCACAGTTGAGGAACAGGCAGATCTGGTTATAGCTTCCTGTGGGGGGTATCCTAAGGATATAAACCTTTACCAGACTTACAAAACCATCTACAATGCGCATTTTGCCCTGCGCAAAGGTGGAACTATGCTGCTTGTAAGTGAATGCCGGGAAGGGATCGGTAGTGATGATTTTTATGCCCCATTTCTTAACCATGCAGACAACCGGGAACGTGAAGCAGCCCTGCGCCGTGAATATACCATAGGGAGCCAAATGGGCTATCACGCCGGGGTTATAGCATCTGAAAATGATGTTCTGTTAATATCTGAACTCGAACCCCAGGTAGTTGAGAAAATGGGAATGATTCCGGTTGCTCATATAAAAGAAGCATTTAGTTTTATCAATAAAAAGCATGGCTCTGTGCCACCTGCATATATTATGCCCCACGGAGGGAGTACGATGCCTTCGCTTTCAAGCTAAGCTTATAGCTTAAGGTCTTAGAGAAATATTTAGAGTTGAGCTGTGCTTCGCAGTTCAAGGTTGCAGCAGTTTTAGCAGGTCAAGGTTTGAAAGCTGTTGGCTTTTTAACTACCAGAGAAAGCAGGACAGCCAAAAGGCTGGCTGTCAAAAGTATTATAAATACGCGGGTAAAATCGCCGGTTAACTCGTAGAGGTAGCCCCCAAAAAGTGGAAATAGACCGCCTACAGCGATTCCTGAAAAAATTAATCCATAGAAAAAGCCGAAGTTTTTCTCGCCAAAAAACAGCGATACCGTTGCCGGCATAAGACCGAATAGGCCTCCATAAGTGAGCCCGATAACTGAAACGGCAATAGCCAGGCTCAAAGATGTGTTGATATTAATGATGCTGAATAGAACCAGGCTCATGGAAATAAACATTATAAACATGGACTTGTTATGGCCTAACCAGTCAAATAATGCGCCTGCGGCAATCCTGCCCCAGGCGTTAAAAAATGAAAAAAGCGATACTATGATAACACCTTCCCGGTAGCCAAACTGGATGCGGGCAATAGTATCCATGTGTGTGGCGAAGGTAACCCCTACTCCCGTTATCAAGCAAAATATTAGCCAGAGCAGGTAAAGCTGGGGCAGCCTGAATATCTCAGTTGGCAGGCGGGCCGGGATACTGTCCCGGACAGTTTTGTCATCGCTTAAAGGTAAAGGTGGATTTTCAATATACTTTGATAGCACTATTATGCCGCACAGCATGAGTATGCCGATAAATAGAAAAGTATACTGCAGGCCTGCTGTCGACAAACTAAAATTTATCAGGGGAGCCATGATGAAGCCGGAAATACCCATACCGAAGACAACAATCCCGGTAATAAAACCTTTACGGTGAGGGGGAAACCACTTAATAGCGGCAGGAGTAACAGTAGCAAAAGTACAGGACATGCCCAAGCCCCAAAAAATACCCCACAGGATAGAAACGAATAGTGGCGTTATTAATACTGAGCTGAGAATAGTTGAACCGCCCAGTAATATACCGCCTGCAATAATTACCGGTCGTGGCCCGATTTTATCCTGGATCCTGCCCGCAAAAGCCATAGCAGTTGCGTAACTGAATAAAAAAATAGTATATGGCAGTGCAGCTTCAGTAAAACTCCAGCCCATATCCCTGACCAGGGCTCCGGCTATTATACTCCAGGTGTAGATTATGCCTGTAAGAAGATTTATTAAAAGTCCGGCCAGTGTTACTATCCAACCACGGTACAAGCAATTCCCTCCTGCCTTTTTGAAAGATCTTTGCTATATTGCTATCAAATAGCTTTTGTCATCTGCTTTAATGCTTCAAATACCGGGGATGGAAGGTGAAAACGAATTGCCCCCCTGCCTGCATCAAGCAGGGCCTGGCGGTCGCCTAAAGCCTGGGAGGCAATTAAAATTCCAAAACTGATTGATGAACTCTCGCTTCCCGGTTCATCCGGAATCGATAGGTCCGTTAATGGATCTGTAGTGAACTGGACAAAAAGACCGTTTCCGGCATCACCTTTATGCAGCTGCCCGGTCGAGTGGAGGAACCTCGGGCCGTAACCGACTGTTACAGCAACCTGATAAGCTTCCTGCAGCTTTTTTTGTAAAGATTGCAGGGCCCGGTCCATGGCAGGATCTTGTTTCAGGTAAGCCTGGATGGCAATGTAGCTCCTGCTCTTACCAGGGTCATCTTCCCGGTTTAAGTTATTAAAAAACTGCTTCCATACCTGGTTGATTGTATCTGCTTTATGACCACAGTATATCTCGACACCGTTTAAGGAAAGATCAGGTGATGCTGACGGTAAGGAGCCCCTGGCTTTATATTCTTCGACCATTTCACGGGCCAGTACTTTTGCCGACTCTACATTGGGTTGATCAAAGGGATTGATCTTTAGAGACCATCCTGCCACCGCGGTTGCCATCATCCAGCGGAAAAATTCCCCACCCAGGTCATATTGATCAGTCAACTTAATTTTAACAACAGGGTGTCCGGCTTCAATCAATTGGCTAACTTTATCATCACGTTCTGCTTCTTCTTGAAAGTAATAGTAGATGAATACCCTGTCTTTGGCATAATTATCAGGACATACCGGGATTTCCCCGGTAACCGGAAGCAGGCCTGTTCCTTTTTTGCCTGTGCTTTCAGCAATTAACTGTTCAATCCATGCTCCAAATGGCTCTATTGATGGTGGGAATAGAAAAGTAACCTTGTCGCGACCGTATTTCCCCAGCGTGCCGAGTACAGTACCCAGCCAGGCCGGGCTGTTCTTATCCCCGGGAAGATTCACTGAACCTTCAGCAAGCTTTGCCATGGATTTTGCCCGGTCAACCAGTTTGCCCAGGTTAACACCGAC
>PUMT01000062.1 GCA_003551495.1 Bacteroidota bacterium | reverse complement strand
CGGCAAGTATTTGCCGGTAGCTTTCAGTGTGCAGGTCTGTAAAACCGGAACTGAATTCTATTTCCCTGTTGTTGATTTTTATTGACCTGTAAGTTCTTTGCCCCTTTTCTTTAACTTTATCCGGCAGATCTTCTGAATCGATGCTGAGCAGCCATTTCACCTTTGCCTTGTCAAGACGAAGAAAACCTGCCGCTTTATCCGGCTTTGACAAATGCACAATATTTTCCCTGACATCACCAAAAACCCACGTTAACATATCAAAAAAATGTACACCAATATTGGTTGCTATTCCGCCAGATTTGTGAACATCACCCTTCCATGAAATGTGATACCATTTCCCCCTGCTTGTTATATAGTTCAGATCAACATCATAAATTTCGCCTGGCGGACCGGCATCAATTTTTTTCTTCAGCTCAATTATTGAAGGGTGAAGTCTAAGTTGTAGTATATTGTATATTTTTCTGCCGGTCTCCTTTTCAATATCTTCAAGTGCATCAATATTCCATGGGTTCAGTACCAGGGGTTTTTCACAGATTGCGTTGGCGCCCTGCCGCAGGGCAAATCTAATATGGGAATCATGAAGGTAATTGGGAGAGCAAATACTGACATAATCAATTTTTGTTCCTATTCTTTTAAGTTTGTCGATATGCCTGTCAAAACGTTCAAACTCCACAAAGAAGTGGGCATCCGGGAAGTAATGGTCTATGCATCCCACGCTGTCGAACCTGTCAAGTACTGCAAGGAGATCGCTGCCGGTTTCCTTTATTGCCCTAAGGTGACGTTCAGCAATAAAACCGGCAACCCCTATGAGTGCAAATTTCTTTTTATGGTAGTTCATTTATGACCGTTGTTTTTAGTTTATCACTAATAATTGCTTTGAGGGAATGCGGATATGTCAGCCGTTAATTTTCTTCAGGGTAATTCCTTAACCTTGTCTTCTTCCAGAATGTATTTATCCCCGCTTTCCGGACAAAATGCAACACCATTATCATCAAAATCAAGTTTGTGACCGTATTTGCTCATCCAGCCTGCCTTTTTTGCAGGGTTTCCCACAACAAGTGCAAAGTCGGGTACCTCTTTTGTTACAACTGCCCCCGCCCCTACAAAAGCGAACCTTCCTATATTGTTGCCACAGATTATGGTGGCATTTGCCCCAATTGTAGCACCTTCCCTTACAATTGTGGGGATATATTCATTTTTTCTTACAATTGCGCTTCGGGGATTGATTACATTTGTAAAAACCATTGAGGGACCAAGGAAAACGTTATCCTCGCAGATAACTCCCGTGTAGAGTGAAACATTGTTCTGGACCTTTACATTGTCCCCCAGCACAACATCAGGCATTACCACGATATTCTGACCAAGATTGCAGTTCTTCCCGATAACCGATCCCGGCATAATATGACTGAAATGCCATATCCGGGTTCCTTTTCCTATTTTACAGCCTTTGTCAATAACCGCAGTTTCATGTGCAAAAAAATCTGAACTGCCTGAATCTGTAGATCTTTCCATTATTTTGTGTATTCGGTTACATTGTCGGTTATATATTCCAGTTGTTTATCTGATAATTCGGTATGCATCGGCAGTGATAACACTGTTTTGCAAAGCCTTTCCGATACAGGGAAGTCACCCTCCTTATGTCCCAGATACCTGTAGGCATTTTGCAGATGAACCGGCACCGGATAATAGATCATTGAAGGGATCTGCCTGGAGGCAAGAAAACGTTTCAGTTCGTCTCTGTCTATACCTGTTGTTTTTAGTGTATATTGGTGAAAAATATGGGAAGATTGCCTTGTTCGGGACGGAATTATGATTTTTGGATTGTCCCTGAAAGCATTGTCGTAATATTCTGCGGCTTTGCGGCGGGAATCATTGTAGACATCCAGATACTTCAGCTTTATGTTGAGTATGGCTGCCTGGATACTGTCGAGCCGGGAGTTCACCCCAATTGTTTCCTGCCTGTATTTAACCTTCATTCCGTGGTTGACTATCATTCTGATTTTTTCCGCAAGTTCGGCGTTATTGGTGAATAAAGCCCCGCCGTCCCCAAAACATCCAAGATTTTTTGTGGGGAAAAAAGAAGTGCATCCTATATGCCCTATTGCCCCGGCTTTTTTTACCTGTCCGTCCGCGAAAGTATAATCTGCACCCAGTGCCTGTGCCGCATCTTCTATTATATTAAGGTTGTATTTGACGGCAAGGCCTGAAAGAAAATCCATATTGCAGCATTGACCATAAAGGTGTACAGGCATTATTGCCCTGGTTCTGGATGTGATGGCTTTTTCCGTTTGCCGTGGACACATGTTGAATGTATCAGGTTCTGTATCGACCAGAACCGGTTTCAGCCCAAGTAAAGCTATTGTTTCAGCCGTGGAAACAAAAGTGAAGGTTGTTGTAATAACCTCATCTCCGGGCTTAAGACCGAGTGCCATCAATGCTGCCTGCAGTGCATCAGTTCCGTTACCGCAGCCAATAGCGTATTTTACATTTAGGTAAGCAGCCAGGTTATTTTCGAATGTTTTGACATCCGGACCGTTAATAAAGGCAGATGAGTTAATGACCCCGCTGATGGCAGTATCGATCTCCTGACTGATCTTGTCATACTGACCTTTAAGGTCAACCATTTTAACTGCTTCCATTGATAAGGGTTGAATTAATTGTTAAGTTAACGAATTCAATTTTAATGTAAATTTTCACAGCTAATATTTTTTTATACAAACACTGCAATTTAAAGTTTCAATATGATCAGGGATCTGTTATGAAAAAACTGACCGGTTGTTCTCCCCAATTTTTAATGGTTACCTGAGCGCCTCCCTGCAAAGATGCATTATTTTTTTTATCTGGGAAAGCAGCCGGAAGTATTATCATCCGGCAAAAGTTCAATATTGATAAATCAGACAAAAAAGGTGAAGTTTATCCGCCAGTGAATGAAAAATTTTGATTATTTTTGCTATAAAACAAAAAAGAAGTGGAACTTGCCAAATATATCAGTGAACTCCTTTACCGTCATGATTGTGTAATAGTACCGGGGTTTGGCGGATTTATCACCAATCCGGTTTCAGCACAAATTGACGGTGTAAGAAATGTGTATTACCCCCCTTCAAAAAAAGTAGGATTTAACAGAAAACTTGATCACAATGACGGATTGCTGATCAACCATGTTTCTTCAGGAAAAGGGATTGATTATTCTGATGCCTCCAAACTGGTTGAAACAATGGTTAACGATATCCTTAAGGACCTCATAAAAGGGAAAAGAGTATCCTTCGTGGGGATAGGTGAGTTTTTCTTTGACAGGACAGATAATCTGCAGTTTGAACCAGAGCCGCTGGCAAATTTTTCAACCCACGCATATGGCCTGACACATTTCCGCTTTCCGCCACTGAGAGGCCATTCCACCGTCTTAACCCCGGAAAATGGCAAAAGAACAGGATCAGGTTCAGAAAGAGGACGAATTCGCAGATACGTAAAATATGTCGTTGCAGGAGCGCCAATAGTTGCTGCAATAGTTTTCGGCTCACTAAAAACTGATGTTATCAGGGAGTTCAGTTTTGACATTTCATCACTGAACCCTTTTACTGTCAGAGTTGAATCAACCCTGACCGATACCGAAGCAGAGATGCAGCCAGCGGGTTCAAGGGAAAAGGAAGCCCTTAAAACCCTTTCATCGCAGAAAGAAGCCCTTTATTATGAAGAAGGGAAGGAATATTCACAGGTTCAGGCATCACAAAAATATCATATAGTAGCCGGGAGCTTCAGCAATTACTCTAATGCAGTTTCACTGAAAAATGATATTAAAAACCTTGGGTATGAACCTGCTGTGCTTGAAACGGAATCCGGCATGTTCCGGGTTACCACCGGGTCATTTGAAAACAGGGAGGAGGCGCTCTCCAGTCTTTATCAGACAAGGGAAAGAATGGCCAACCCGGACATATGGCTGCTTTCCCGGTAAGGAGTTTCGCTGTATCGCCTGAAAATATCTTTTAAAAAACCGTTGTTGCGGAATTGGTCACTTAATGACCGATCCGTCAGAAATAGTTTCCACAGGTGAGACAAATACCAGTTTCCCCGCACTGTCTTCTGCCATCAGTATCATTCCCTGAGATTCAACACCCCTTATCTTTCTGGGTTCAAGGTTTATAAGTATGGCCACTTTTTTGCCCTCTACATTTTCAGGATTGAAATGCTCAGCAATACCTGCAACAACTGTACGTGTGTCAACACCGGTGGTGACTGAAAGCTTCATCAGTTTTTTGGTTTTGGCAATTCTTTCTGCTTTCAGGACTGTTGCGGTACGTATATCAAGTTTGGCAAATTCTTCATAATTGATATTTTCTTTTGGAGGCTGGGCACCCGATTCTTTTTGTTCTGAAGATTCCTTGTTTTTCATAAGCTTGCTGAATTGTTCTGCAATTTGATCGTCTTCAATTTTTTCAAATAAAAGTTCCGGAGGATTTACCTTGTGTCCGGGTTTCAGGATTTCCTTTTCTCCTGCCTGCTCCCATCCAATTTCGCCGGTATTGAGGAATTTTCTCAGTCTGGAAGCTGTAAAGGGCAGGAACGGATCTGTTATTACTGAGAGTGCTGCAGTAATCTGCAATGAAATATTGAGAATTGTTTTTACCCTTCCGGGATCGGACTTGAATATTTTCCATGGTTCTGTATCTGCCAGGTATTTGTTCCCAAGTCTTGCAAGACTCATAGCCTCCCTGAGGGCATCCCTGAACCTGAATTGCTCAAGGTTCTCTCCTGTTCTGTTTCTTATGAGTGGGATCTGCTCAATAATTTCAAGGTCAGTCTCCCCTGGTTTCTCAAGGGCAGGAACTTTCCCTTCAAAATACTTGTGTGTTAAAACAATTGTACGGTTAACAAAATTGCCCAGAATTGCTACAAGCTCGTTGTTGTTACGCGACTGGAAGTCTTTCCACGTAAAATCGTTGTCTTTTGTTTCCGGCATATTTGCGCAAAGAACATAGCGCAACACATCCTGTTTCCCCGGGAAGTCTTCAAGAAACTCATGCAGCCAGACCGCCCAGTTGCGCGAAGTGGATATCTTATTCCCCTCCAGGTTTAGGAACTCATTGGCCGGAACATTGTCAGGCAAAATGAAAGTCCCTTCAGATTTAAGCATAGCGGGGAATATAATGCAGTGAAAAACTATGTTGTCTTTTCCAATGAAATGGATGAGTCTGGTATCACCGCTCTTCCAGTACTTTTCCCAGTCGGGTGTAAGCTCTTTAGTTGCAGAAATATAACCAATAGGAGCATCAAACCATACGTACATTACCTTGCCTTTTGCATTGTCAAGAGGAATCGGCACACCCCATGACAGATCGCGGCTGACCGCTCTTGGCTGAAGACCCAGGTCGAGCCACGATTTACATTGACCGTAAACATTTCCTTTCCAGTGTTTATTTTCTTCAAGTATCCATTTTTTCAGGAATGATTCATGCTTGTCGAGGGGTAAAAACCAGTGTTTTGTTTTTTTCATCACCGGTTTGCTTCCTGTAATCGATGAGCGGGGGTTTACAAGGTCTGTCTGGTTAAGCGAAGTGCCACAACTTTCACACTGGTCTCCGTAAGCACTTTCACTGTTGCAATGTGGACAGGTTCCGGTAATGTACCTGTCTGAAAGAAACTGTTGCGCCTCTTCATCGTAGTATTGCTCAATGTTCTTTTCAATGAACTCACCTTTATCGTGAAGCTTCCTGAAAAATTCAGTTGATGTTTCGTGGTGTATTTTTGCAGATGTGCGGGAGTAGATATCGAATGTAATGCCAAATTTTTCAAACGACTCCTTATTCATGGCATGATACCTGTCAACAATTTCCTGAGGTGTTAGTCCTTCCTGGCGGGCTTTAATCGTTATGGGCACCCCGTGCTCATCCGAACCGCATATGTGAATTACCTCCTTGTTTCGCAACCGGAGATAGCGGGTATATATGTCAGATGGTATATAAACTCCGGCCAGATGGCCTATATGTATGGGCCCGTTTGCATATGGTAGTGCCGATGTGATAAGGTGCCTTTTAAAATGCTTCATAAGTACATATATTAATTTTTTTTGTTTTTAATCTTCCGGGATTATCTTCAGGTGGCAAAGGAAAACAGATTCGGCTTTGCAACCTGTCCCGGACAAATCATTTTTCAGTATAATTCTGCTAAAAAGGGTTATAAAGTTTTTAACGGCGAAGTTATTACTTTCGCCTTTATTAGAAAACAGGTTTTTTTTAAAAAATCCGCTTTCAGGATAAATGTATCATGTTTTGAAATTGCAATAATAAAACGCGACCTTTAGTTATTTTAGGGGATTAATAATTTTGAGATGATATATCCGGACACATTTGAGAAGAAAACTGGATTTGACAGGATACGCGAAATTGTAGCAGGTTATTGCCTGAGCACTCCAGGCAAACAACATGTTGAAGCAATGCGGTTTATGTTCAACAAGGATGAAATATTGCTTCATCTGAACAGAACCGAAGAATACTCCAATATGTTGCTTTTCAGCAATGAATTCCCAATGGGCGCATTTCCAGATATACGTCCTGTACTTAAAAAGATCCGTGTTGAGGGGGCTTATCCGGAAACAGGAGAGATGTTTGACCTGAGAAAGGTACTTGATCTGGCACGTGGAATATCCTCGTTTTTCAAAGGGGATAACAAGAATCGTTATCCCGGACTAAACCAATTGGCATCCGGTATAAACTTCAATCCCCGGATAATTGAGGAGATGGACAGGATAATTGATAAAAAAGGGGATATAAGAGACAATGCTTCGTCTGAACTAGGCAGTATAAGAAGTGAAATGGGAAGCCTTTCGGCTAAAATATCCTCCTGTGTGCAGTCTGTTATGAAAAAAGCAAAATCTGACGGATTGGCAGAGAAAGATGCAACAGTATCAGTTCGCAACGGCAGGCTTGTAATACCTGTACATACTTCCCTGAAAAGGAAATTAAAGGGTTATATTCACGATGAATCGGCTACGGGTAAAACCACCTTTATCGAACCTGCTGAAGCAGTTGAACTGAACAACCGGCTGAGGGAACTTGAACTTGCCGAAAAAAGGGAAATTATAAGTATTCTCAGGGAATTTGCCGATAAGCTGAGGCCTTCCAATGAGGAACTAAACAATCTTGCCGATATACTTGGTGAAATAGATTTTATACGTGCCAAAGCTCTTTTTGCAAGGGAAATAAATGGAGTTAAGCCAGCTTTCCATCCGGTGCCCGAAGTTAACTGGAAAAATGCGGTTCATCCGCTGCTATATCTTTCCTTCCGGAAAGAAGGACGCAGTGTGGTGCCACTTGATATTAAACTTGATCAGGAATACAGGATCCTGGTCATATCCGGGCCAAATGCAGGAGGAAAATCGGTATGCCTGCAAACTGTAGGACTTCTCCAGTATATGTTTCAGTGCGGTTTACTGGTGCCCGCATCAGAGAACTCGGAATTCGGAATGTTCAATGATATATTCCTGGATATGGGCGATGAGCAGTCGATTGAAAATGATCTCAGCACGTACAGCTCGCGGTTGATCAACATGAAGTTTTTTCTTAAACATTCGGGCAGGCAAACACTCGTCCTGATAGATGAGTTTGGTTCCGGTACTGAGCCGGCTGCCGGGGGGGCGATTGCAGAATCCATTCTTGAACAACTCAACCGTAATGGTGTGATGGGGGTATTTACCACACATTATGCAAACCTGAAACATTTTGCTTCATCAGAACCAGGCGTAGTTAACGGTGCAATGCTTTTCGACACAGGTGCCATTCAGCCCCTCTTCCGTCTGGAAACCGGCAAACCCGGAAGCTCTTTTGCATTTGAGATTGCCCGCAAAACAGGGCTGCCTGAAGAAATAATGCAAAATGCAGCAAACCGGGTAGGAGAAGACCATGTTAAATTTGACAAGCATTTGAAAGATATTATAAGGGATAAGTACTACTGGGACAGGAAACGGAGAAATATCAGAAAAGCTGAGAAGAAGCTGATTGAAGAGCTGGATCGCTATTCATCTGAACTTAAAAGTGTTGAAAAAGAAAAGAAAAAGATAATTGAGCGTGCCCGGGCAGAAGCAAATGAAATACTTTCAACTGTAAACAAGCGGATTGAGAATACTATACGGGAAATAAGGGAAAGTCAGGCCGGGAAGAAAAGCGCAAAAGCTGCCAGGGAAAAGGCTGATGAGATCAGGAAATGGGTAGCTTCGGAAGAAATGGCTGATGATAATACCGGGAAAAAAATATCGGAAGCAGAAAAGAGAAAGAAAAGATTAAAAGGGGAAAAAAATGCCGGTAATAAAACTGAAAAGGAACAGAAAAAAAATATTGAAATAGGAGATATTGTTGAACTGAAGGATCAGGACATGAAAGGTGAGGTCCTTGATGTAAACGGTGACAGCATACTGGTGGCATTTGGAAATATGATAACCACTGTTAACAGTCACCGCCTGGAAATAATCGAAACCGGGCTATCTGAAAAAAAGGGGGAAGGAAAGAATTACAATGTTTCTCTTGAAATGAGGAAGAGGAAACTTGCTTTCAAACACGAAACAGATGTTCGGGGGATGAGGGCGGAAGAGGCTTTAAAAAAAGTGGACGAGTTTATAAATGAGGCAATAATGTTGAATGTTAGTTCAGTACGCATAGTTCACGGAAAAGGCGAAGGGATTTTACGGCAGCTTATCAGGCAACATCTTGAAGCTATTGAACCAGTAAAGAGGTTTAGTGACGGGAATGTTGACCGTGGGGGTGCGGGAGTTACTGTTGTTGAACTGGGCGATTAAGGGTAAAGAGGCAGTATCAAAAGAAAAGTTAAGCTCATCAGAGCTGGAAGTCTGTTCGGATAGGAGCACAAATAAAAGAGGGTGTTTCAGACTATTGAAACACCCTCCAGGTAATTATCCAAAAAATTTAACCGGCTAATTCCCTCCAGGGTTTTCAAAAACAATTTCCCCGTCAACTATTGTCATCACAACTTCAGTCTCCAGTATCTCCATATGAGGTATTTCCAGCAGGTTGCGGTCGAATATGGTTATATCTGCAAACTTGCCCGGCTCAATGGATCCCCTGATATCATCCTCTAATGCTGCGTATGCATTGTTGATAGTGTATGCTTCTATTGCTTCTTCAACTGTAATCCGCTGCTCGGGGAACCAGCCCCCTTCTGGCTTTCCTTCAACAGTTTTACGTGCAACAGCTGCAAATATTGAATACCTTGGATGAACATGGTAGAGGGCTGCACTGGTACCCGGCCAGTCTGACCCGAAACTGAGAGTTGTGCCGTTGTCCAGCAGGGAACGGAATGCGTAAGCTCCTTTACAGCGCTCGTAACCTATACGCTCTTCCATCCATCTCATGTCGTCAGATATATGGTAAGGATTTACTTCAGCAATTACATTCAGATCGTTAAATCTGGGGAAATCTTCGGGTCGAACAACCTGTGCATGGATAACCCTGAAGCCGGAAAGATCAATCCCCTCATTTTTAAGCCTTTCGTAAAGATCCAGCATTTCTGCCACCCCCCTGTCGCCAATGGCATGAATGTTAGGCACGAATCCGGCATCAAGTCCTTCCATTATCAGGTTGTACATCTTCTCCATATTCCCTTCCTGAAGGTCCGGACAATCACTTGTATGCCTCCTCCAGTGACCGTAATTGTCGGGCTGGTCATCATAGGGTTCGAAAAACAGTGCACCGTGTGTTCCCATTATACCATCTATATAACCCTTCAGTGCCCCGTAACGAAGCCAGTTACATTCTTCGAGTGTTTCTGGGTGCAAACCCATTGTGATACCCTTTTCATTCAAATCTTTACCTCTTGACAGGTCGGGTCTGAGCCAGATACGTGCAGTAAGCTCCCCTTTTCTGTCAAGTTCTTTAAACCTTTCAGTTTGAGCAGGTGTTTCAATGTCATGAACTTCAACAATTCCTGCTTCCCTCAAGGCCTTCAGTGCAGCCCTGTTTTCATCCATCAGTCTTTCATGCGACTTCGGTTCAATGGCATCTGAAAGGGCGCTGAAAGCGGGGGTGTTCCTGAAAATGACACCAGATGGAACTCCATCAGCGTCAATTTCCATGCCTTCAACAAATTCATCAAGCAGTCCGGCAGCACTTAATGCCGGTTCATTTGCCAGCCAGACCTGACGATCGAAACGGCAAAGAAATACAGGATTTTCAGAGGTGATGTCATCAATCATATTCCTGTGGGGTGTCCACAGGTCTCTTTCTCCGGACTTCTGCTGTCCGGCATCACCCATCGCCCATTGTTCGTAAGCGCCCCAAAGGCCCTCGGTTATCCATTCCCCGTCATCCAGAATATCTACAACTCTTTTCATCTCTTCCCTTAATCCTTCTTTATCGGAAACTGTCATTAGGTTTGCATCATTAATCAATGCTCCCGCCCTGTTGAAATGAACATGACCGTCGATCATTCCGGGTGTAACAAAACTTCCTTTGAGATCTACTACCCTGGTATTACTCCCGATATACTTTTCAATTTCATCGTCGTTTTCATACACTGCAGTGATAATGTTGCCTGTGATCACAACTGCCCCGGCAAACGGCATATCTTCATTAACCGTGTAAATAACACCGTTGTGCAGTACAAGGTCGGCCCTGGCAGGACCACAACCGGGAGTGAATAAAAATAATGCTGCTACTGAAAAAAAAGTTACAGCAGAGATAAATAAACCGAAATTCTCTTTCATAATACTGGTCCTCCGTTTTGTGTTAAATAGTATTTCCCAGATAATTTAATTGAAAGCAATTTAATTATTTTTTCAATAAAACCGTATAATTCCGGAAAAATTTAGTACAGTTCATATAATTTTTCCGGTTCGCCGGGAGCAAACCATATTTGCAGCGAATCCTTATCAATACTTGGTTTTTGAATAATATTTTGTTAAGTTGCAGAAGAGACCAGGCAGATGATATCTTAAATATCACAAAACTTTTTTGCCATGAAGATAGCGTATATAGGCACATATCCGCCCAGGGAGTGCGGTATAGGCACTTTTACCAACAACCTTATCAAGGCTGTGGGCGCCAATACAAGTCATGAAAAAATACATGACCATGCAACCGTTATTGCCATGAATGACACCGGAGAAGAGTATGATTACCCGGAAGAAGTTAAATTTGTGGTACGACAGGAACATCAAAGGGATTATGTTGAGGCGGCAAAATTTATAAACTTCAGTGATGCCGATCTTTGCATCCTCGAACATGAATTCGGGATTTTCGGGGGGGAAAGTGGTGTATATATTCTTCCGCTTATCAACCGGCTTGAAGTACCCCTGCTTGTTACCTTTCACACAGTCCTCAGGGAGCCTTCCTTTGTGCAGAAATCAATAGTGCAGCAGATAGGTGAAAAGGCTTCTAAAGTTATAGTTATGAGCCATCGTGCGGTAAGGTATCTTGAAAATATTTACCAGATTGACCGAAAGAAAATTATACGGATCGAGCACGGCGTTCCCTCTTTCAATATACTGCCCCAGGAACAGGCAAAAAAGAAGTTCAACTTCCAGGACAGGAAGGTGCTTTTCACATTTGGACTTCTGAGTCGCAACAAAGGAATAGAGACCGTAATAAATGCCTTGCCACCCGTTGTGGAAAAACACCCCGACCTGCTTTACATCGTTCTTGGCAATACTCATCCTTCTGTGTTGAAGCATGACGGCGAAGAATACCGCAATTATCTGGTCAGGCTTGTTAAGCAGCTTAAGTTGGAAAACAATGTTTTTTTCACCAAACAATTCATTGATGAAGAAACACTTTTTGAGTATCTAACCGCTGCCGACATATACATTACACCGTATTTGAATGAAGAGCAGATTACCAGCGGCACACTTGCATATGCAGTAGGTGCCGGTGTTGCAGTGGTTTCCACTCCATACTGGCATGCGCAGGAGCTGCTTGCCGACAACAGGGGAAGGTTGTTTGATTTTAAGGATTCAGACAAACTTTCCGGAATATTGCTCGAGATACTGGATAATCCGGAAATTCTCAAGGAGCTTCGTGAGAATGCTTTCAACTATGGCAGGAATCTCCGCTGGCCGGTTATAGGAGGAGAATACCTGAAAGTGGCGGAACGTGCGCTGAAGGAGCATGTAAAACCGGTTGTGGAGAAATTTGTAATTGATCCGCAGGTACTTCCCCATTTCACCCTTAGACATGTGAAAAGGATCACCGATGACACAGGGATTATACAACATGCAAAATTCGACATCCCCAACCTAAAAGAAGGGTATTGTCTTGATGACAATGCAAGAGCACTTATAATGGCTCTTATGACTTACAGGCGGAACCGTGACCCGCTGGCATATGACCTTTTACCGATATATCTCAGCTATATTCACTATATGCAGAATGTCAAGGGAACTTTCAGGAACTTCCTTTCTTTCAGCCGTCAGTTCCTGGACGAGGAAGGGTCTGAAGATTCCTTCGGCCGAACCATATGGTCATTGGGCTACCTTATTCAGCATGCCCCCAGCAACTCTTACTACGAATTCGGCAAAACCATATTTATGAAGGCTGCCCCCAATTTTGAACGTCTTGAACATTTGAAGTCGGTTGCAAATACTCTTATAGGAATATGTTATTATCTGAGGCGACACAAGGATGATGAACAAATGACTGCTGTAATGAAGAGGCTTACCTCCCGGATCAAGGAAGCTTATATTGCTCACAGTGACGGCGACTGGAACTGGTTTGAAGATCACATGTCTTATGATAACGGCATATTACCCCTGGCACTTTTCCATGCTGCTGATGTTGCAGATGACAGTGAAGCACTCGGTATAGCAGTTAAATCTACCCGGTTTCTGGAATCGGTGACGTTCAGAAACGGGTACCAGGCTCCCGTAGGGAACAGGGGATGGTACCACAAGGGAGGTGAATGCCCTTTGTTTGACCAGCAGGCGATAGATGTAATGGCTGTTGTATTGCTGTATTTCCAGGCGTATAAAACTACCAAAGACAGCAGGTATAATGAAAAGATGTTTGTTTCCTATATGTGGTTCCTTGGAGAGAATGAGCTGAATCTGCCCGTTTACGATCATGAAACCGGCGGATGTTGTGACGGACTTGCCCCGACAGGTGTGAACCGTAACCAGGGAGCCGAAAGCACTCTTGCATATCTTATTTCGCATCTGACCATACTGAATGCACTTGAATATGAATCAAGAATGGATAAATAGTTTTTTATGGATTTAGTAAAGAGGTACAGGGGGAATCCTATACTTACCAGGGATGATGTGCCCTACAGGGTGGCTACCGTGCACAATGCAGCTGTGATAAAATACGAAGGGGAGTATATTATGGTGTTCCGTTCACATCTCTATACGGGGCGGAGCATACTGGGACTGGCCAGGAGCAGTGACGGATTTTCCTTCAAAGTTGAACCGGAACCGTTCATGACACCTGCAGAAACAGGCGTCTTTGCCGAATATGAAGAGTATGGGATTGAAGATCCACGTATTACTTGTATCGATGGGGAGTATCTTATAACCTACAGTGCCTATTCACGTCACGGTGTAAGGATAGGTCTTGCCAGGACAAAAGACTTCATTAAGGTTGAAAGGTTTTCGCTTATAACTGAAGCCGACTATCGCAATGTTGTTATATTTCCCGAAAAGTTCAATGGTTTGTATGCACGTCTTGACCGTCCACATTCCGTTATCAGTCCATGGTCGGTCTGGATTTCCTGGTCACCTGACCTGCGTTACTGGGGTGAAAGCAGGATTATTATGAAACCGCTTCAGTATCATTGGGATGAGATGAAGATTGGTCCGGGAGCTCCGCCCATTAAAACTTCCAGGGGCTGGCTCAATATATACCACGGTGTTTTTCCGACAATGGACGGTTCAGTTTACCGGCTGGGCGTGGCACTTCATGATTTATCAGACCCTTCAGTTGTCATTTCTGTGGCAGATGAATGGATTTTGCAGCCTGAAGAGGTGTATGAAATAACAGGTTATGTACACAATGTGGTATTTACATGCGGAGCTGTGCCCGAAAAAGATGGAACAATCAAGATATACTGGGGCGGGGCTGACAAAGTTATGTGTGCGGGTACAGTTCTTGCAGATGACCTGGTTGATCTGTGCCTTTCAAAACCAAGGAAGCCGATGTAATACTTTTTTTTAATGAACAAAGAGTTAAAGGATATAAGAATTGCAATACTTTCACCGGTTGCATGGAGAACTCCACCCCGTCATTACGGGCCGTGGGAACAGGTCGCCTCAAATATATGCGAAGGGCTTGTTTCAAGAGGCATGGACGTTACGCTGTTTGCGACAGGAGACTCGGTTACATCTGCGGAACTGAGGTATATCTGTGAAAAAGGTTATGAAGAAGAGAGGGAGGTCGATGCCAAGGTTGCCGAATGCATGCATATAAGTTATCTTATGGAACAGGCCGATAATTTCGGGATAATCCACAACCATTTCGATTTCCTGCCCCTTACATATACCCGGTTGGTTGACACACCGGTGGTTACAACTATCCACGGGTTTTCTTCCCCGAAGATAATCCCGGTTTACAAAAGGTATAACGATATTAACCACTATGTTTCAATAAGTAATTCAGACAGGAGCGATCAGCTTGAATACATCGCAACCGTTTACAACGGGATCAGATCATCCGGTTTTACCTTCAGGGAGAAGCAGGGAGAATATCTTTTGTTTTTCGGCCGGATACATCCTGACAAGGGAACAAAGGAAGCAATAGAAATAGCCCGGAAAGCAAAGATGAAACTTGTTATATCGGGGATAATCCAGGATGAAGGTTATTTCCGCAGTGAAGTGGAACCTGAAATTGACAATGAGCAGGTTGTATTCACCGGAAGTGCGGGGCCGGCAGAAAGGGATTCATTTCTTGGCGGGGCTTACGCTTTGCTTCACCCTGTCAATTTTGAAGAGCCTTTTGGATTGAGTGTAGCTGAATCGATGTTTTGCGGGACTCCCGTAATTGCATTTAACCGTGGCTCCATGCCAGAGCTGATAAAACACGGCGAAACAGGTTTTCTTGTTTCAGGCATTGATGAGGCAGTTGAAATGACAGGTTATATTACAGGCATTTCCAGAAAGAAGTGCAGAGACCATGCAATGAAGAAATTCACCGTTGAACGAATGGTTGATGATTATATTGACGTTTACAGCAAAGTTCTGGAAAGGAATTGCTAACCTCCTTTTTTGAGGCGATTCAGGAGTTCATCCATATCAACTGAGATGAAGCCCGAACTGGTGTCAGACATGCCATAGGGAACGAAAAGCTGTCTGTTGTGTATAATGCTGCCACAGGAGTAAACAACATTTGGGACATATCCCTCTCTTTCGGTTTCATTGGCTGCAAGCAAAGGTTCTTTCAGCCTTCCGATTTCCCGGGTCGGATCTTCCAGGTCCAGCAAGCTTGCACCCAGGCAGTATCTCCTCACAGGCCCGACACCGTGGGTAATAACAAGCCAACCTTCTGAAGTTTCGATGGGGGAACCGCAGTTTCCTATCTGCACATATTCCCAGTGATACCTGGGTGATTGTAAAAGTATAGGTTGCCCCCAGATGTTGATGTTATCGGAAAAGCCAATATAGCTGTTTATGCCGTCAATACGTGACAACATTGCATATTTGCCGTTTATCTTCCTTGGGAAAAGTGCAAGGTTTTTGTTTTGGGCACCCGTTCCATGCAGGGGCTTGACCTTGAAATGGTAAAAATCCGTTGTTTGAATGAGCTTCGGGAGTATTGCAACTCCGTCAAAGGCGGTATAGGTTGCATAATAGACTACCTTACCGTTATTATGGGTAAATTTGACAAAACGCGCATCTTCTATTCCTTTGCGCTCTGCAAAGGAGATCGGAAAGATCACCCTTTCATTAATGTGGGTGTCCCGGGAAAAGGTGAGTTCATAATGAGAATCGGCCAGCCACATAATTTCTTCTGCGGCTCTTCGCTTTGCCTCATTTTGGTTGTTTGCCCTGAGGATATTTTTCACGGCATGGACGAGTTCACCGTATATAAAGATATCGTTAAGCTGGTCCATTACCGCCCTGACCACATCCCCGGGCAGCTTCATTTCTTCCAGTTTGGAGCAGAACTTGGACTTCTTGTACCTTTTCCGCTTTACCATCAATGCATCTTCAATGAACCTGCCTCCTTTTTCGAAATGCATTTCGCCACTGGAATCTATCACACCGGTATGAAAAACTATTGATGAAATATGACCTTCACCTGTAGCCCGGAAACTTACAATAATCCTTTTGCTCCCTTCCTCGAGCCCGGTCTGGTCAGGCGACTCAACAATAGATGGATTGAAAAATGCAGCCGACTCTACGGAATACTCCAGTGAAAAGAATGAGCCAAGCAACATTTTTTTTTCAGCGGATAATTCTCCCAAAGGGATATTTTGTTCCTGCATGAAATTTTTAACCATCTCGTAGTTCTGCTGGAATCTCCTGGTAATGTTGCGGTGGCGCCTTGAGAACTCCCTGAGAGTTTCAACAAAAGCATCATGTGCTTCTTTTTCTGGCATTGAGATGATCTTTTCAACAAGGGCTATTGTCCTGTCAGGCCCGTTGTCAAAATACCTTAGAATAACTTTGCGAAAATCTGGAGAAAAGGTGTTCTCCTTCCTGGTAACCGGGAGGCGCATAGATTAATTTTTAGTCAAAGATATAAAATTCCACCTTTTACCTGGTAAATGTAAAAAAACCTTATGAGAGAATTCAAATAAAAATATGAACAAAAAACGAACATTCTGTCAGTATATTTTTCATACAACTGCCAACTTTTCAAAAAAATATTTTTTTCTGTACTTCCAGGACTGAACGTAATGGTTTGGCAGGCTTGTTGACAAGTGTTAATTTTATAAAACGGTTTTTTATGTATTAGGGTTAAATTTAGTTTTTATGGATAATGAAAGTAATAATTCCGCAGGCAGCAAGGGTTTCGGAAAAGGGAAGCAGGATCACGGCCGGTCAAATCTTGTGGTTGTATCAGAAATTTTGCCGGACAAAATAATCATAGCACCCATCCAGCCCCGGCCAATTTTTCCCCATATTATGGTGCCCCTGACATTTACAGGACAGGAGCTTGTTGAGGCAATCAGGACTGCATATGAAAAACACGACCGCTTTTTCGGGGTGGTGCTTGTTAAAAATGAAAACCGTGAAGATTACATGAAGTCCCAGCTCTACGATGTTGGAGTAATAATGAAGATATTCAAGATAAACCAGATATCGGAAGATACTATTCAGGTCGTTGCCCAGGGTCTTCAGCGCTTCAGGAAGGTTCGTGCCATCTCCAGGGAGCCTTTTCTCAAGTGGGAGGTAAAGGCTCATTATGAATCAAGGGAAAAGCATGATGAAGAACAGAAATCATATACTATGGCAATAATGTCATCTGTCAAGGAGCTGTTCAAGATGAACCCCATCATGCAGGAACAGCTTAAGATGATACTCAACCAGATGACATATGACAAGCCCCATATGCTAATAGATTCTGTAGCCTCGGTTCTGTCTGCAGATGCCGAAAAGCTCCAGGACCTTCTGGAGACATTTGACCTTTCAAAAAGAAGTGAAAAGCTGCTGTTATTGTTAAAAGAAGAGATTCAGCTTACGGAAGTTCAGGAAAAGATAAGGAAGCAGATTGAGGAGAAAGTATCAAAGCAGCAAAAGGAGTATTTTCTGAGGGAACAGCTTAAAGCGATCAAGAAAGAGCTCGGGCTGGAAAAAGATGACAAGTCGGCCGAGCTTGAGAAAATTGAAAATAAACTCAAGAAATTGAAGCTGACAGAAGAAGCTTCAAAAGCTATAAGGGAAGAGATGGAAAAGCTGAAAATGCTTGAGCCCGTCTCACCCGAGTTCCATGTTACACGAAATTACCTTCATATCCTTACCGAACTGCCGTGGGGAGTTTATACAAAAGACAGCCGGGATATTGCCAAAGCTCGAAAAATTCTTAATGAGCAGCACTATGGACTTGAAGATGTGAAAAAACTTATACTTGAGTTTATAGGAACCATAATAAAAAGACAAAGTGTTGCCGGTTCAATCATTTGTCTTGTTGGTCCTCCGGGAGTAGGAAAAACTTCAATCGGGCGCTCAATTGCCGATGCCCTGAACCGTAAATTCTTCCGTTTTTCACTTGGAGGTATAAGGGATGAAGCAGAAATAAAAGGCCACCGCAGAACTTATATTGGTGCCATGCCGGGGAAGATCATGCAAAGCCTGAAGCAGGCAGGTACGTCAAATCCGGTTATAATGCTCGACGAAATTGACAAAATCGGAATGAGCTATCAGGGAGACCCGGCTTCAGCTCTTCTCGAGGTGCTGGATCCTGAACAAAATAATGCTTTTCTGGACCATTATACAGATGTTCGTTTTGACTTGTCAAAGATCCTTTTCGTAACAACAGCCAATCAGCTTGACACTATACCCCGTCCGCTGCTTGACCGGATGGAGGTAATAAAACTGTCGGGGTACATACTTGAGGAAAAAGTTGAAATTGCCAGACAATACCTTATCCCAAGGCAGATGGAAAATCACAACCTGAAAAAAAGCGATATCAGGATAAGTAATCCGGCTTTGCGTACAATAATTGACAGTTATGCGCGTGAGGCCGGAGTTCGGAATCTGGAGAACCAGATAAAGAAAATAATGCGCCAGATAACCCTGAAAGAGGCTGAAGGTGAAAAAGGGCCTTTTTCTGTAACCAAAAGGAATCTGGAGAAATATCTGGGGAAACCGGTGTTCACAACGGAACAGCTTTACCGCAGGAATGTGCCCGGGGTTTCACTTGGACTTGCGTGGACTTCTATGGGCGGGACCACCATGTATGTTGAGGCTTCAGCCGTTAATGCACGTTCAGCAGGCTTCAGGCAAACAGGTCAGCTGGGCAAGGTTATGGAAGAATCATCTGAAATTGCTTATTCATATGTACGTTCATTATTGACAGGAGACGAAAGATACAGGGATTTTTTCCTGAAAAATTTCATTCACCTGCATGTTCCTGCCGGAGCAACCCCAAAGGACGGCCCTTCAGCAGGTATAACAATGGCAACAGCTTTATATTCGCTTGCCACAAACCGTCCGGTAAAAGAAAAACTGGGAATGACAGGAGAGTTGACACTTACCGGGAAAGTACTTCCTGTTGGGGGCATAAAAGAGAAAACCATTGCCGCCCGAAGAGTTGGCGTCAATGACCTCATACTGCCTTTGGAAAACAAAAAGGATTTTGAGGAACTCCCCGGTTACATCAGGGATGGAATAACTCCTTATTTTGCAGACTACCTGGATGATGTCCTTAAAATTGCTTTAAAAGAGCGCACCGGGTGATATTCCCTTCAAATACAGGAATTTAAGGGGTTGTCAAAGGTTGCATTCCGCTTCGTTATCCGGCCTTTTCAACCTGAAACCGTTTTTAGCCGGGTTATTGTTTTACCGGACTATTCAAAAAAGTCCACAGGGCTCCAATGTTAATTACTTTGTTAAAAAAACTGTGTGATACATAGCTTTTATTTTCCATATATTTGCAGAAACAGGAGATACAATGAGTCTGGGTTATACAGAAGACAACATACGTACACTAGACTGGAAGGAGCATATAAGAAAGCGCCCCGGGATGTATATTGGCAAGCTTGGTGACGGCTCTTCCATGGATGACGGTATTTATGTTTTAATAAAAGAAGTGCTCGACAATGCTGTTGATGAGTTTATGATGGGGTACGGGAGAATTATTCACATAACTGTAAGTGATTCAACTGTAACTATACGTGACAACGGAAGGGGCATCCCGCTGGGGAAGCTTTATGATGTGGCTTCCAAAATGAATACAGGCGCCAAATATGATTCAAGGGTCTTTAAAAAAACTGTTGGTCTGAACGGTGTGGGAATAAAGGCAGTGAATGCACTCTCTTCTTACTTCAGGATAGAATCATTTCGTGAAAAGAGACTTAAAAGGATAGCATTTTCAAGGGGTAAGCTGATTGAGGAGGAAAAGGAAACCTCTACAGGGGAATCCAACGGCACTTTGGTAACTTTCTCCCCTGATACGGAAATATTTGGCAAATTCAGGTTCATTCCGGAGTACCTGGAGCGGATGCTGAGGAACTATGTTTATCTTAATTCGGGGTTGACAATAAGGTTTAACGGCCAGGATTTCTATTCAAAAAACGGACTACTCAACCTGCTGGAAGAGAATATGAGCTCTCCGGGCCTGTACCCTGTAATACACCTCAGTGGTGAAGATATCGAACTGGCAATGACACATGGCAACCAATATGGCGAAGAGTATTACACGTTTGTTAACGGACAGAACACAACACAGGGAGGAATTCACCTGCTGGCCTTCAAGGAGACTATTGTTAAAACCCTGCGCGATTTTTATAAAAAAGATTTTGATCCTTCGGATATAAGGGCATCAATTATTGCAGCTCTGAGTATAAAAATTGAAGAGCCTGTATTTGAGTCGCAGACAAAAACCAAACTGGGTTCAAAAGATATGGGTCCGGGAGGACCAACGGTGAGAAACTACATAATGGATTTTTTGCGTACCAGTCTGGATAACTACTTACACAAGAATCCTGAAACCGCTGAAAAACTTCTTGCCAGAATATATGAATCGGAGAAGGAGCGTAAAGCTATATCAGGTATAAAAAAGCTGGCAAAGGAGAGGGCTAAAAAAGCCAGTTTTCACAACAAAAAGTTGCGCGACTGCAGGTATCATTATAACAGTAACGATGAGCAAAGGCTGGACACAACAATTTTCATAACCGAAGGTGACTCCGCCAGCGGATCAATAACCAAATCACGTGACGTCAATACTCAGGCGGTATTCAGCCTTAAGGGCAAACCCCTGAACACCTACGGGCTTACAAAAAAAATAGTTTATGAAAACGAGGAGTTCAATCTTTTACAGGCCGCACTGAATATTGAGGACGGACTGGAGAACCTGAGGTACAACAATGTTGTAATAGCTACAGACGCAGATGTTGACGGCATGCATATCAGATTGCTGTTGCTCACCTTTTTTCTGCAGTTCTTCCCGGATCTTATAAAGAACGGCCACCTTTACATATTGCAGACTCCTCTTTTCAGGGTACGTAATAAAAAAGAGACTATTTACTGTTACAGCGAGGAAGAACGTGAAAAAGCCGTTGAAAAACTGGGGACAAAGGCTGAGATAACCAGGTTTAAGGGACTCGGGGAAATATCACCCGGGGAGTTTAGCCGGTTTATAAGGGATGATATCAGACTTGAACCTGTAAGGTTAAAAAAGGAGGACAAGATGTCTGACCTCCTCTCTTTTTATATGGGGAAAAACACCCCTGTCCGGCAGGAATTCATAATTGACAACCTCAGCTTTGAGGAGGAGATAGTTAAGATTTAAAAACCTTCATGGGGAAGTACCCCTTTTAAAATATGATCGGTCAGAATGGATGATCTCGAAAAGTTAAACGGAACGGACAGGAGTGGCGCTTCCGGTGGCAGTGATGGTGAAAGCGGACAGGTGGAAAAGAAGGATGCATTTCCGAAGATAATGCATCTGCCCGGGATGTTCAGGGAATGGTTTCTTGACTATGCTTCCTATGTTGTTCTTGAGAGGGCTGTACCTCACCTGAATGACGGTCTGAAGCCTGTTCAGCGCAGGATCCTTCATGCAATGAAAGGGCTTGATGACGGCCGGTTTAACAAGGTTGCCAACATCATAGGTTATACCATGCAGTACCACCCTCACGGTGACACTTCAATCGGCGACGCCCTGGTTCAGTTGGGACAAAAGGAGCTTCTTATCGATACCCAGGGGAACTGGGGCAACATCCTGACAGGAGACAGCTCTGCAGCTCCCCGTTATATTGAGGCAAGATTGTCAAAATTTGCTCATGAGGTGGTTTTCAATCCCAAGACAACCAAATGGAAACTCTCTTATGACGGGAGGAACAGGGAACCAGTGACACTTCCGGTTAAATTTCCCCTTTTACTCGCCCAGGGTGTTGAAGGCATAGCCGTGGGAATGGCCTCAAAGATACTGCCCCACAATTTCAATGAATTACTGGATGCATCGATCAGTCATCTCAAAGGGAAGAATTTTGAACTGTTCCCCGATTTTCCTACAGGCGGACTGGCTGATTTTTCAAGGTACAATGACGGGCTCAGGGGCGGACAGGTCAGGATAAGGGCAAAGATATCCAAGCTGGATCGTAAAACGCTTGTTATTACCGAAATTCCTTTTGGAAGAACTACTTCAGCAGTAATAGATTCGATATTGAAGGCCAATGAAAAGGGCAAGATAAAGATCCGGAAAATTGATGATAATACGGCCGAAAATGTGGAGATACTCATTCACCTTGCACCCGGTATTTCTCCTGACAGGACTATCGATGCCCTTTATGCCTTTACTGATTGCGAGATATCACTGTCGCCAAATGCCTGCGTAATTGAAAATGACAAACCACGCTTTCTGGGAGTTTCAGAAATGCTGGCGATAAGCACTGACCGTACGCTTGAGCTGCTAAAGCAGGAACTTGAAATACGCCTTGAAGAACTTACCGAAGAGTGGCACCTTTCGTCACTTGAAAAGATATTTATTGAAAACAGGATTTATCTGAGCATAGAAGGATGTGAAACCTGGGAGTCAGTTATTGAAACTATCGACAGGGAGCTTGACCCCTTTAAAAAGCTGCTGAAAAGGGAAGTTACAAGGGAAGATATAATTGTCCTTACAGAAATAAAAATAAAGCGTATATCAAAATATGATTCCAAAAAGGCTGATGAAAGGATAAAGGTTATAGAACAGGAAATGGAGGAAACGGTCAACCACCTTAAAAACCTGGTGCCTTTTACAATAAATTACTTTAAGCAGATAAAGAAAAAATACGGGAAGGGTAAGGAAAGGAAAACGGAAATAAGGAGCTTCGATAATATTGAAGCCAGTAAGGTGGTGGTTGCCAATCAGAAACTTTATGTAAACCGTGCTGAAGGATTTGTGGGTACCGGACTTAAAAAGGAAGAGTATGTTTGTGACTGTTCTGATATAGACGATATAATTGTTTTCCTTCGAAACGGCACATATGTGGTCAGGAAGGTTGAAGAAAAAATGTTTATTGGGAAGGATATAATACATGTATCTGTATTTAAAAAGAATGACAAGCGCACAGTCTACAACATAGTTTACCGAGACGGCATGAAGGGTCCGGTAATGATGAAGCGGACTGTAATAACCGGACTTACAAGGGATCGTGAATATAACATAACCCAGGGGAAAAAGGATTCCAGGATATTATACTTCAGTTCCAACCCTAATGGAGAGGCCGAAGTTATCAAGGTTTTCCTGAAACCTAAACCCAGACTGAAAAAACTTTTAATTGAAACAGATTTCGGTGAACTTGCAATAAGGGGCAGGAACTCAAGGGGAAATATACTGACGCGCCATGGTGTTCACAAAATTGTTTTGAAGGAAAAGGGAGTGTCAACACTTGGCGGCAGAAAAATCTGGTTTGACGAAGATATAAGAAGGCTTAATGCTGATGGACATGGGAAATTTCTGGGTGAATTTAATGATGATGACAGGATACTGGTTGTAACTTCTGACGGTCAGTTCCGGATGACAAATTTCGATCTCTCCAACCATTTTGAAGACAATCTGCTTTTTGTTGAAAAGTTCCGTTATGACAAGGTTTATTCAGTAGTTTATTATGACGGTAACACCAAATACTATTATGTTAAAAGGTTTGCCTTCGATTATGTTGAGAATCTGACCAGCTTTATCGGCGGGCACCCTGATTCAAAGCTTGTGAGAATAACGGAAGTCGAGTATCCCAGACTTGAACTTAAATTTGGAGGAAGAAACAAAAACCGTGACAGTGAGATAATAGAAGTTGCAGATTTTATTGGGGTGAAAAGCTATAAAGCAAGAGGCAAGCGCCTTTCCAGGTATGAAGTTTCCCTGATATCTGAACTGGACCCTATAATAAATCCGGATGAAAAAACAGACTACCAGGAAGAAGAAGCCTCTTCCGCTGATGAAAAAAGAATAGAAGATACCCAGATGAAACTCGATATCTAAAATTGGTGGTATCACTAATACGGGACCATTTTGTCAAACATTCCCTTTAAGAAAATGCGATCTCTGTGATGAACCATTCGTCATTACTGTTGTTAAACTTTGGGAGTTTTAAGATAACCATTTTTTAAATATTAAAATGATTTGAGTTGTTTTGGTTATTATCCTTTATTTTCATAATTTGCCAATAGGAAAAAAGTCGTGGGGCTCTTCAAATGACAGAATTATCTAATAAAACCAACCCTTTCCCGGGTCTCAGGCACTACAGCCCGGATGAGAGCCATCTCTTTTTCGGCCGCAGCCGTGAAAGGGAGGAGGTAATTAAGAGGCTTTTGATTAACAGGTTCATTGCAGTAATCGGTCCAACCGGCTCAGGCAAATCTTCACTTATACATGCCGGGGTAGTTCCTCTTCTTTCAAAAGGACTTGTTCCATCAACCGGTAAGAAGTGGCGAATAATAAACATACGTCCCGGTATTTCTCCAATAGATAATATGGCTGAAGCTCTTGTAAAGAGTGAACTTCAGAATGACACTGACGAAAGTGAAGAGATAAGGTACAATATTAAAAATGCACTTTTACGCAACAGCAGGCGCGGACTGACCGAGGCACTCCGGCAGCTCTACAGCGAGTATAATGAGAACATCCTCCTGATCATTGATCATTTTGAAGAGTTGTTCAGGATAGCCGCAAACAGGACAGACCGCAATAAACAGGATGAATACGAAGCATTTATAAAGCTTCTTTCCGATACGGTAAATGAAGAAAGCCTCCCTGCATACATTGTAGTATCAATGCGCAATGATTATATTGAGGATGCAGTTGAATATAATGATCTCTCCCTGCTGATTAACAAAAGCAATTTTTTTCTTGCCAGTCCGGAAGAAGAGTCTGTCCGTGAAATCATTACGGAACCTATACGGACTTCAGGCGGAGAAATTGATGGCCGTCTTTTATCAACGATCCTGCGAAATGATATTACTTATGCAGTGAAACTTCCTTTTCTTCAGTATGTTCTGATGAGGATGTGGAACAACCGTGCAAGAAAAAAGGATGATTCGAAATTTGCAATCACAGAAAAAGACTACGATGAAGTTGGGAGAATTGAGGGAGCTTTGCCACTTCATGCCGATGAAGCTTTTGAAGAGCTTTCTGATAACGGCAAGCTTATTTGTGAAAAACTTTTCAGGATAGTTGCAGTCAGGTCTCCTGATAATCGCTTCTTATCAAATCCAACAAGGGTATCGGATATTGCTTTTATTACACGTACAGCCGTATCTGATGTTATAGATGTAATAGAGAGGTTCAGACGTCCCGACCGCTCTTTTCTGCAACCAAGATACAGGGATCCTCTTAATTCCGACAGTTTTGTTGAGCTTACTCATGAAGTGCTTATTTTGATGTGGCCAAGGCTCAGGAACTGGGTTGAAAAAGAATACGCATCTGTGAAAATGTACAGAAGATTGTCTGAAGCTTCAAGAAAATACCAGATGGGCAAGGAGCAGCTGCTGACACCACCATTCCTTCAGGCTGCAATAAAATGGCGTGAAGAAAATAAGCCATCATTTGAATGGGCACAACGATACGATACAGCCTTTGAAAGAACCATGGCCTACGTTAAGAAAAGTGAAGAGGCCTATAACGAAAAAGAAGAGGATAAAGTCAGCAGGCCTGCCAGATTGCTCAAGCGTACAAGGGTTTTTGCCGGATTACTTGGTGTTTTGATAATTACCCTTTCTGCTCTGACCTTTCATTATGCCAGGCTTTTTTATTTTGTGGAAAAGGAGCTGGAGTCAGTTGCACAACTGGCTCCAGATACCCCTGCCGCCACGGAGGATGTTCCACATACGGAGACAGCTGAACCGGAAAGTATTGCAGAGCCTGAACAGACAGCGCGGCTTCAGCAACCTCCTCCGGCAAGAATATCTCAACCTGATGAAGAAGATTTGACTGAAACAGTTGAAGAGACAGCCACAGAGATCACACCAGTGGAAACTACCACTTCTGAGCAACCCGAAGAGACAATAACAACCGCTCCGCAGCCCGATGAGAGAAGCGAATCATATGCCAGGCGTATGCTGGCTATATCACATACAATAGCAGTAAAGTCATTGCAGGAGCAAAGGGACAGTGAACTGAAGGCACTGCTGGCTGTTCAAGCCCATATATTCAATCAAAAATACGGCGGAAGGGAGAACCATGCCGATATTTTTCAGGCTCTTTATTCCTCCATTAAGAGACTTTACGATGAGAATTTCAATGTGTTCAAGGGTCACAACGAGTCTGTAAATTCAGTGGTGTTCAGTCCGGCCGAATATATTTTTTACTCTGCGTCATCTGACGGGAAGGTGCTTTCGTGGAACCTGAATGATGAATCGAAAACACCCCGGACACTTATCAATATCCCTGTTATTATAAATAATCTGACAATTACACCTAACGGACAATGGCTTGCCTGCTCAACCGAGGGAAGAGGAATTCAGGTAATTAACCCCTCCCGGAACAATCCTGTACCAATTCAGGTTAACTGGGGAAATAACAGGATCAATGCAATTGATTTCTATCCGGACAATGAAAATCTTCTCTTTGCAGGTTCAGACAATAGTATTGTTAAGTGGAATATCCGGACAAGGGAGCACAGGCTCATTTATGAAAGCGGAAATGATATAATGTCTCTGGCAGTTTCGCCAGATGGAAGGAAAATAGCAGCCGGCACAAGGTCAGGGCAAATATTGTTTTGGGATGATGAACATTCGGCCCCTCGTACTATCCGGGAAGCAGAGGGCGATGCGGTATACTCCGTAGGCTTCAGTAGCAACGGTGAATTGCTGGCTGCAGGAAGCCTCAGGGGGAACCTGGTTGTATGGAATATAGCAAATCGCAGTGTAGTTGCTGGTCTGACCGGACATACCGCCAGGATTATGGATGTTCAGTTCAGTCCTGATGACAAAAAGATTGCATCGGTGAGTTTTGACGGAACGGTTCAATTATGGGATGCACTTAATTTGAAATCTCCTCCGGTTGTTTTCAGCGAACACGAGTCCTGGGTTCACTCGGTCGCCTTTAGTCATTCCGGCAATCGTTTGGTAACCGGAAGCAGGGACGGCAGCAGGCTAATTTTAAGACCGGCAAGATCTGCTGAGATGATCCCATTGATTTGCCAAAAGCTTACAAGGAATTTTACCAGGAATGAGTGGGATCTCTATGTTGGGGATGATGTGCCGATGACTCGGCCATGCCCTTGAAAGCCGCCATTTATTAACTTAATCATTTCGACATGATAAGATTTGCTAATTGTTCAGGTCCAATTTTGCTGGTGGTTTTGTTTTTTGCATTTTCATTTCATGTGAAGTCTCAGGAGAATTGCATTAACATACTGGAAGAGGCTGAAGCCCTTTTTGAGCAGGGTATTATTGAAGAAATTCCCGGTATGCTTGAAGATTGTATTAAAAGGGGACTTAGTCCGGAGGACAGGATGAGGGCGCAGAAACTTGTAATACTATCATACCTTTTCGATAAAAATATTGAAGAAGCTGAAAAAGTAATGCTTGCCTTTTTAAGGGCTCATCCTGAATATGAGCCTCATCCTACTGATCCGGCTGAATTTGTACAATTACTTTCCAACTTCGAGGTAAAACCAGTTTTTTCAATGGGGACCAGGTTCGGGAGCAATTTTGCATCCCCCGTCATATCTCAAGCCTATGTTCCATATAATATAAGCGATTACATTCCGGGCTTTTCCTCTTTTCATCCCGGGCTTCAATTCGGTGCCGGTATTAATATATATCTGACAAACAGGCTTGAAATCGGGTTGGAAGCCGAGTATATGAAAAGTAACATCAGGTATTCAAATACACAATATGGCTTTTCAAAGTTAAAAATTGAAGAATCACATGAAAGGATCCAGTTTCCCGTATCCCTGAAATATGTCTTTCCCTACGGAATCTGGAGCCCCTATATTAAAGCCGGGGCATCCTACGGAATTGTTCTCGATTCAAGGGCAGGTTTCGAGAGGGTTTATACTGTTCCCGCTTCAACATTGCATGAACCTGTATTATCCAGGAATGTTAATATTGATAATATGAGAAATTCAGAATCATGGATGGGTTTTTTTGGTACAGGTGTAAGGTATAAGATACCTCGGGGGTTTTTTTTCCTGGATATAAGCTACTGTTTCGGTTTGTCGAATATGGTTAATCCCAAAGACAGGTGGAGCCAGGAAACGGTTTTTGATTATTATCATGTTGACGGGGATTTCAGAATGGATTACCTTTCATTGTCATTTGGATTCAGACTTATTATTTATAATCCCAGAAAAAAATGAATAACGTCATATTCAGAACAAGGATTACCTGCGGTTTTATTTTGACCTTGTTTTTTTTCACATTATTGGTTTTTTCCTGCAACAAGGAGTCGTTCGGACCCGGTGAGGACGCTTCATTTATAAAATTTTTTGGCGGCCACCTTTTGGATGAGGGTTTTGATGTAAAAAGTTTGCCTGATGGAGGATACCTAATTGCAGGAACATCTGAGGGAGAACCGGGGAAAAAGGTAATTCTGATAAGAACCGACAGGTCGGGCAACCAGCTTTGGAGTCCCCGGCTTTACGGCTCTGGAATTGATAGTTACGGATATAGCTTACAGCTTCTGCCTGATGGAGGATTTGCAATAGCCGGTTCTACTACACGGGAAAATGGCGAGGGAGTTGTTTATTCTAATATGTACCTTGTTGTAACGGATGAGAACGGGGAGCTTCAATGGGAAAAGGAGTACGGGGGCGAGTCTGATGAAGTGGCCTATAATCTTCAGATTACAGACGACGGGGGCTTTATTTTAATAGGATCAACATCTGCAACAGCCAATGGGCCTAAAAATATCCGGCTTGTAAAGACTGATCAAAACGGGGACACTCTGTGGACAAGGACTCATGGAGGTGAAAATGATGATGTTGGTAAATTTATAGCAGAAACTGCAAAAGGGTTTATATATGCAGGTTATACTAACAGTTTTTCGCAGCATAACCAGTCGAACTCCAATATTTTTGTTGCAAAAACCAATTCATCCGGAAGGATTATATATCCCTATACATACGGAGCAAGTGGCAATGACTCCGGAAAGTCCCTTATCCCTCTTGATGGAGGAGGCTATTTTATTCTTGGTTCAGCGGTTAACCCTGACAACGGCAAAAAAAATGTTTTTCTTTCACGAGTCGGCGAGGATATCTCAAATGTTTTGTGGACAAAATATTATGGGGGTGATGTTAATCATGAACCTTCGGGGTTCAGATTAACAGCCAATGGCAGATTGGTTATAGCAGGTACAAAGGAAATCTCATCGTCAGACCACAGAATTTTTTTAATGGAAACTGATCGCAATGGGAACCAGTTGTTATTCAGGACTTATGGAGGCAAAGGCCTTCAGCGTGCCAATGCCATAGATCTTACAGACGAGGGTGGTTATATTATAACCGGATCGAACAGGCTTGGGGGAAACAGTATGATCACCCTGATAAAAACCCTGCCCCGGGGAGAATTGTGAAGCGCAGGGGTGCATTAAATAATCTTTTAATAAAGTGAGATGGAAAAAAATATTTTTTCCTCCTGGAACTTTAGTAAAACAAGAAGATATCTGGTTTTTACCCTGTTTCTGATAACTGGACAGTCTGGATTGTTTTCCTTTGCCAGCGGGAATTTTACTGCCGCCGATGACCCGGTTGTTATTACCATAACACCTGATGCCAATCAGTTCAAAGTATTCGGTGAAAGCGACCCTTCATTTACCTTTACCTATGAACCTTCTTTGGAAGATGGTGATGAATTTACCGGTTCCCCTGGCCGTTCTCCCGGCGAGGATGTTGGCATTTATGATTTTACCCTGGGCGACCTGTCTGCCGGCGCCAATTACGAGCTGGTACTCGACCCGGCCTCACCCTCATTTGAGATTTTGCCTCTTGAGGTTACCATTACGCCTCTTTCCGGCCAGTCGAAGGTTTACGGTTCAGCCGACCCTGAATTTGATTTCACCCATTCCCCAT
>PUMT01000057.1 GCA_003551495.1 Bacteroidota bacterium | reverse complement strand
CATTTCAACAGCCTGTCCAAAAAGGTTTTAAGCGTTATCAAATCAATATGGCCAGCGAAATTTCTTTTCAATCACCAGCCAAAAAATGTTCTATAATGTTGTCAAATCAATATTGCCAGCGCAATCAAAAAGTCGGTTCCAAGTACTGTTAAAACGTTATTGCCCTGAGCAGAAGCCATCATGGAATGCGACTTGTTATACCTTATTGCAATTACAGCAGACCTCATTGCTACCGGCAGAGGCAACAGGGCGAGGAAGATCCACCGCGATGCCAGGCCGGCAAATGGAAGGAACAAGATTATGCCGAAAGTAAGGAATATACCTGCCACATAAATATAGGCTGCATTCTTTTTGCCCAGCCTGATCACTAAATGCCTCCTCCCGCCTGACCGGTCAGCTTCAACATCAGGAAACTCGTTTAGAAGAAGCAGCAGTGATGTAAGTATTCCGGGTGGAATGGACAATAATACCAGTCCTTTCGGCATTGTTTCAACAACAGGCATACCCGGTGTTGCAGTCATAGCAACATAGGTGCCGATAACCACAAACGTCCCGAGTGTCAGTCCGGCAAACAATTCACCAAGCATCAGCCGGGAAAGGAGTCCGTTGTAAAGCACAATTGTAAGTCCGCCCGACAGCACAAAAAATGCGATAATGGGGTGTGAAACAATTGTAAAGTAGATGCCTGTTGCGAAGGCAGCCAAAAGGAAAGAAACCGCCACAGCCAGCACAGTTTTCGGTTTTGTGTACCCTTTGACGAGCATACCGCTTCCACCGCTGAAAGGAGTGCGCCTGGTTTTCATGTCAATCCCCGACACATAATCAAAATACTCGTTGAAGAGGTTTACCGAAATATGTGAAAAAATAACTCCGGCCATAATTAACAGGGCGTGAACCAGGTCGAAACCAGCGGATGACGGTGGATTGAACTTGTAGGCATATGCAAGTCCGATACAAACCAGCAAAACCGCAAGTAAAAGAAAGTTTGCCCTTACCTGGGCAGCCCATATCGAAAAAAAACCCGGCTTTTGTTGCATGTTCATCTTTTTAATAAAATAAGGCAAAGCACTTTCAGTTTAACAATGCTTTGCCTTTTCTTGTTCAAAAAATATTTTTTCCGGTCATTTTAAAAAAAATTGTTGCCGGATGCTTCAGTTCAGTCTGGTATCAAACAGCATATGAAGCATTTCATCATACTCCGGCCAGTTGGTTGTTCCATCTTCGTCCCTTGTGGTTTTGTGAGCAATAACCATATCCAGCTCCGGCACAACTGTTATCCACTGTCCAAGCGCACCGCGGCCTGTATAGGCACCTCGCCACGGGCTGTCTTCCGGCTCAACCCTTTCACCGTCATACACCCACCACATATATCCGTATCCAAGGTAGCCATCGCGCCTGCGTTCAGGATTCATCTCCTCAAGGGGTGTGATAAGGCTTGTGGATTTTCTGACCCACTCTTCAGTTAAAATCTGATTCCCGTCCCAGTTGCCCATGTTGAGCATCAGGTGGCCTATACGTGCCATATCACGTGTTGAAAAATGCATGTGGTAAGCGGGGAACCTTGATCTTTGGAGGTTACCTGACTTCTGGTGCATATCGCGTACAAAATCCTGCATCTGCAATGGTATCACCAGGTCTTCCTCAAGGGCATCATAGATGTCCTTGCCTGTGAGCATTTCAAATACACCACCGGCAGCGTTGAAATCCCAGTTACTGTAAAGATAATATGAACCCGGCTCCTGTGAACCCCTTTCAGGAGCATGTGCAAGATCGTCACCGGCATTGGAAGCGGGATGGAAAACACCTGATCTTGCTTCAATGAGATTCCTTACGGTTGCCTGCCGTTCTATCGGCTTCAGTCCCTCATGATCATCAATATCAAGGTCCTCCAGCGTAAGGTCAAGGTCGATTGTTCCGTCCTCAACATAGATGCCGTAAAGCATTGCCAGAATACTTTTCCTTACCGATGCAAGATAGCTGAGAACTTCCATGTCTCCATATTTGTACAATACCCTGCCGTTCACAGTTACCATCATCCCTGATGTATTCATGTTCTCGTCAATAAAGGCAGTAACTTCCTGGAGAGCTGCAGGGTCATATCCTGCGGCTTCAGCTGATTCCCATCTTTCCCATTCTTCTCCCGGGAATACCATCTGATCTCTTTCCGGGGCGCATGCGCTTACATATAATAAAAGCAGCAATGCAGCAAATAGATTTAAAGCAGTTTTTTTCATGAGTGCAAATTTTGTTTTTGGTTTAAATGGTTTTGATCAGTAATTCAGAAATCCGCTTCAGTTATTTCTAATGAAGCGGGCCTAACATCCGTCATACCGCAAATTTACGAATATAAAACATTTTTTTAACAATTATTAAATGTTCCTGATCCCGAAAAACACTGACTCGCGGCTCAGGTTAATTTTTTGATTATTTTTGCCTTCCGGATATTTTTTAACCTTACAAACATCAGTAGCTTGTTATATCTGTTTTTCAGCATATTGTCATCCACAGCGGTTGTTGTAATTTTCAAGTTCATTGAAAGGCACAGGGTCAATACTTTCAATGCAATAATCATAAACTATGTTGCAGCTCTTTGTTTGGGTTTTGGATTAAACAGGACGGGGACCCTTTCGGATATCACTTTTGAAACCTGGCTTGGACCGGCAATTGTAATCGGAATCCTGTTCGTTGTAATGTTCTATGTAATTGGCCTTACAGCACAGAAGGTTGGTGTTACCGTTTCCTCTGTGGCAGGGAAAATGTCGGTTGTGATACCTGTAATCTTTTCCATTGCTTATTACAGTGAACCCCTTGGGCCGGTGAAGGTGGCCGGACTGGTACTTGCCCTGCTGGCACTGGTTTTTTCATCAATACGGCATAAAAGCGTTAAAATCCCGCCCAGGTATGCTCTCCTTCCGTTTATTTTATTCATAGGCAGCGGAATAGTCGATTCAATGGTAAAATATACCCAGGAGGAACATATAGACGATACAAATATATTTCTCTTTTCAGCAGTACTTTTCACATGTTCGGCGTTCAGCGGACTTGTAGCAAGGGGTCTTACAAAAACACCGTTCAGAACCCTCCTGAAGGGAAAAACGCTTTTACTCGGCACTTTGCTTGGAATAAGCAACTGGGGCACACTGTTCTTTTTTGTCAATGCGCTCAATCACAGTCCATTTGACAGCTCCGTGGTTTTTGCCCTCAACAACATTGGCATTGTTGCACTTACAGCTTTTTCTGCAATTATAATCTTCAGGGAAAAACTAACAAAACTCAACTGGCTTGGTATAATACTGTCATTCATTGCGATTTACATCTTGGCTTTCACTTATCAAAACATCTGAAACGTGGCAAAAGACACTTACCTAACAATAAAGGAAGAATCGCAGGGTTTGTTCAGGGACCGCGGCAGTAAATTCATTGCCTGTGCATGGCCTGTCAGATCTGAAGAAGAAATAAAGGAAAAGCTTGATGTCCTAAGGAAGCAGCATCACAATGCCAGGCACCACTGCTTTGCCTGGCGGCTGGGAGCCGAAAAGGAACACTTCAGGTTCAACGACGACGGAGAGCCGTCCGGTTCAGCAGGGAGGCCAATACTTGGACAGATAAGGAAGTATGACCTTACCAATATACTGATAGTGGTGGTGAGATATTTCGGTGGGACTCTGCTGGGGGTGGGCGGACTGATAAACGCTTACAGGAGTGCTGCGGCAGATGCCATTGAAAATGCAGCCATTACAAAAAGAACAGTTGACCACATATATGAAGTCAGGTTCGGATACCCCGCCACAAATCATGTAATGAGCATTATAAAAGAAGAAGAAGCTGAACTGAAGGAACAGGAATTCGGGGCTGATTGCAGGATGGTTCTGGCAGTACTCATGAACAGGGCAGAATCATTTACCGGAAAATTAAGAAAATCCGATTCGGTCAGCAGCATAAAGTACCTCGGGAGTGTATAGAGGGTTTTCACAATAGTAAAAGTTATCAATAAAAATTAACAACTATTTTATCTTAATTTCAACTTGCATATTTTTACATTGTATGTTATATAACAGTTTGCAAATTCAAATATCATAAAATGCTAAACAAAAGCCTTATTTCCATTAACGATTACAGCAAGGAGGAGTGTATCAGGGTGCTTGACCTTGCAGAGGAATTTGAAAAGGAGCCGGTGCAGAACCTGCTCAGCGGAAGGGTTGTTGCAACCCTTTTTTTTGAGCCTTCAACCCGGACAAGATTAAGCTTCGAAAGTGCCGTCAGCAGGCTCGGCGGACAAATAATTGGTTTTACCGATTCGTCCTCTTCAAGTGTCCAGAAAGGGGAATCTCTGAAAGACACTGTTTGCACGGTTGCCAATTACAGCGATCTTATTGTGATGCGACATCCGATTGAAGGAAGCGCGCGCTATGCGAGCGAAGTCTCAAAAGTTCCGGTAGTCAATGCAGGAGACGGTGCCAATCAGCATCCCACTCAGACTTTGCTCGACCTTTATTCCATAAGGAAAACCCAGGGCAAACTGGATGATCTGAACATTTTCATGGTTGGCGATCTCAAGTACGGCAGAACCGTCCATTCTTTGCTGATGGCTATGTCGCAGTTCAATGTGAATTTCTTTTTCATTTCCCCGGATGAGCTGAAGATGCCCAATGAGTACAAGCTGCATCTTGACAACATGGGCATTGAGTACCATGAACAGAGGGATTTCAGTGATATCGTACCCGAAGCCGATATCATCTATATGACAAGGGTTCAAAAAGAAAGGTTTTCCGATCCAATAGAATATGAAAAAACCAAGAATGCATATGTTCTTCGGAATGACATGCTTGAAAACAGCAGGAAGAACCTAAAGATCCTTCATCCCCTGCCCAGGGTGACTGAGATAAGCAGCGATGTGGACTCAAACGAGAAAGCCTACTACTTCACCCAGGCATTGAACGGGGTATATACCCGACAGGCAATCATTTCGTTAATATTAGGTTTAAAATAATAACTAACATACAACAATGTTAAAAGACCAGAAAATACTAAAGGTAAGTGCAATCAAAAGAGGCACTGTTATAGACCATATCCCGGCAAAGAACCTTTTCAAGGTTATTGCAATACTGGGACTGAACAACATTGACAACCCCATAACCTTCGGCACAAACCTTGAAAGCGGGAAGCTTGGCCTCAAGGCCATAATAAAGATATCTGACAAGTTTTTTGTTGATGAGGAGATAAACCGCATAGCAATGGCTGCACCTGAAGCCAAGCTCAACATCATTAAGGATTACAAGGTGGTTGAAAAGAAGATAGTGGAGGTTCCTGAATTTATTGAAGGTATAGTAAAGTGCTTTAACCCAAAATGCATAACCAACCACGAAGAGGTAAAACAAAGGTTCACTGTTGTAGCCAAAAAAGAGGTTTCGCTAAAGTGCAGCTACTGTGAAAAGATAACCGACCAGGAACACATGGTTTACATTTAGTCAGGTCTGTTGTTTGCGTGCTTGCGTGCATGCCCCCGGGGCGATGACCCGCGCTTTAAAATACATCTCCATCTGGACTCCGTTACCCCGGAGAGCTGCTGTAGGCAAGTTCTTTTAATTGAACTGAGCGGAATTATTATCTGGTTCGCGGGTCCCATACCCCGGGAAATCCCTTTTACCTCAATCTTTCGTAAGACCTGACAAGCAGCTCGTCCTTCCTGATATTCCTTGTGGCAAGGAATACAAGTATAATTGAAATAACGGGAAACACAACGGATATTTTAATGTCTGCCATCGCTTCAATCTGATTTCTTGCCTGGTAGTAATAATAGAAGAAAAGCGGGTAATAACCAATCTGCAGAAGAATATTGAAAATACAGAGCCTCAGTTGCATTATCCTGTTCCGGTAAAAGAATATTGTAATAAAGCTGACAGCCGCGGCAACAGATACAAGGAAGGTCAAGGGCATTAGAGGTAATACCATCGTTCCCTTTTCAGCTTCCTTTAATCCGTAAAGATCAAGAACATAAAATTGTCCGGTTGCATCAATCATTTCCGCCAGCGGCAGAAACAGCATTGAAGCCATAACCGCAGTTGAAAGAAACAGGTAAACAGTTTGTATTCTCTGTATCATAATTCAGTTCAGCTTAATAAAAAACCCGTAAATTAGATTCGATTCAGGATCATTCACCGTTCAGGCATTTGGACAACCAAACCGGCCGGTTTACAAAGTTAAAACAATTTTAAGAGAAATAATGAAAGTGTCAGTATAACAACTGTAAACTGCCCTCAATACCGGTATTGGTTTTTTCCTTTCTGTTATTTAAGTAACATCCGGCCGCGAATTTTTTAGCGCACATGCCTTTCGGGCAAAGCCCCGCAAGGAGATGACCGTGACCAAAGGACGCGGGTTTTTAATATAACCTAAAGTCTAACCTTTCGAGCAACAGTATATATTGGTGGATTTATGATAAATGGTTCTTTTTATATCAGTCAGCTTCAACTCTTTCCTTCTCTTTGGGCTTTTTGATCCTGATTTCCCTTCCGTTGCCATTGCCCGGAGCCACATCACTTGCAAGTTTCTCTCCGGGCTTCTTTTCATCTACAGGCAAATAAACAGGTTTTCTTCTGATGCGTAGAATTGACATAATCATCTGTAAACCGTCAGCCAGGGGGGAAATTATTATCCCGGATACAGTGATAAAGAGAAAATAAAGATGTGGTTCCCAGGAGTTGATCAATACACTGATAGAGATGATAAGAAGGTTCACAAACGAAAGGACAAACACAATATCCCTGTGATTAAATCCCTTGTCCAGCAGATTATGGTGAATATGGTTATTGTCAGGTTTAAGGGGTGATCTCCTCTTAAGTATCCTGATTATTATTACCCTGAGTGTATCGAACATTGGTATGATCATAACTGAGAATGCAAAAATTGCGGGCCTGGCCAGGCTGACATAAGCAGTATCCGGATTCAGCTGCATAAGTCTGAAAGCAGAAACCGACAGGATGAACCCTATCATAAGAGAACCTGTATCGCCCAGGAATATCTTTGCCGGCTCGAAATTAAAGAAAAGGAATGCTGCCAGGGCGCCGGTAAGTGAAAACAATATTATTGCCTCGGAATAATGACCGCCAAGAATAAACCAGGTGCCAAAAACAGCAGATGCGATCAGCGAAAGTGTACCGGCAAGTCCATCAACACCATCAATGAGATTAAAAGAGTTGGTAATAATAATTATTGCAAAAACACTGAACAGCATGCCAGTGTATTGAGGGAAGTTATATATGGCAAAAAGTCCGTCAAGCCCGGGCACATATATGCCTCCTGCAAAAACAATCAAACCCCCGGCAAGTATCTGTCCTGCAAGCTTTTTCCTCCAATCTATCACAAGTATATCATCTTTTATCCCTATAAAGAAGAGAATGATCAGGGATGCGGTCATAATTGTAAAATAGTCCGGTATAAAATTACAGATAGCCAGACCGCATGAAACAACGAAACCAAAAAAAACCCCTACCCCTCCGACATTTGGAACTTTCCTGTCGTGTATTTTCCTTTTTTCGTCAGGATTATCAGTTAGGCCTTTAAGTTTTGAAATATTGATAATTACAGGTATAGCTTTATAAGCTGTAATAAACCCGACAATCAATGAAAGAATCAAAAAATAAAATTCTGTACTCATATTGATTTTAAATACCAGTAATTATCCAGAGGTGTTATTTATAAAAAACCGGAATAGCCGGATATATCAAAAAAAGCTATATTTCCGCCATGCTTCATATCAGTTTTATTTTTTCCCTTCAGATTGCAGTCAAAACAATTGACCGGCAATAAGTGAATTTCAATCTCTTAGAAAATGAATCGGTTCAAACAAAAACTTGTAATAGATATTTGAACGCTTCCAAACAAGGACAATACTTTTCAGAACACCTGAAATATTATTGCTAACAGGAGATATTTACCCTGTCAATTAAACAAATTTATACCCCATGATTTTAAAAAACAAACTTTCGTAGCAAAGTTTGAAGGTGATAAAAATCATTTATCTCTAGTTGGTCAATAAAATAAGTCAATTACAGAAATCCCGCCAAAAATTCTCCAAATGGTTTTTTTTTATTAAGAATTTTATCTGTTAAATTTGCTTTTTCTTATAGAAATAGTCAATAAAGCAGCCGTCCGGCTGTATTAAAAGTCTTCTGCATAGTCACTTTTAATGTGACTGACGAGGCGAAGCTGTATCAATACTCAGGTAAGTAAACCTGATAATCCATTTCGCAATCCATTACTTTTCAATATCCGGGATCCGGAAAAATACACCATTATATAATTCAACAATAATTCTTTACAATATGCAAAGAGTTCAAAAATCAAGGAGGCGAAGCATATATCCTGCAATCTTCCCATTTCTTCTTTTCGTAATGATTGTTTCATCATGCATTCCGCAGAGCCGTCTGGTCTATTTACAGGACATGCATGAGACAGGTGACTTTGTTTCCACTGAAGACAGGAAGTACAGGATACAGCCGGGTGATATCCTTTATGTAAGGGTTATGACAACTGATCCCGATGTGTCCGATCTTTTCAACATTGAGGAAAGAGGTACCTACAGGGCGACAACT
>PUMT01000104.1 GCA_003551495.1 Bacteroidota bacterium | reverse complement strand
CGCCCACTGCGGCCCGTCCATTACAGGCATCAGCCTGTGGGGAGTACTGTAACCACGCTGAAGCTCAAAACTAAAATCGGTCTTCTCCCGGGCTTCGCCTCTTTTGGTTGTAATAATAATAACACCGTTGGCACCGCGTGCACCGTAGATGGCAGTTGCAGCAGCATCCTTGAGCACCTCAAGGGATTCAATATCATTGAAATCCAGTGCCGAAAGTACGCTGGAAGATTCAGACCTGCGGCTCAGGCCGCCAGACTCAACCTCCACACCGTCAACTATCCATACCGGCCTGTTGGCGGCAAATGATCCCATACCGCGAACAATAACCGATACGTCGCCGCCGGGGACACCGTCTGATGCAGAAACCTGTACTCCTGCTGCGCGTCCCTGGATAGCCCTTTCAATACTTGTTACGGGCATTCCTTCAATATCGCGTGAACGAACGGACGATACCGATCCGGTAAGGTCGCGTCTTCTCTGAACCCCGTAGCCGGTTACAACAATCTCGTCAAGGCCTACAACATCCGGTTGCAGCTTAACATCAATAACCCTTTGACTGCCGACCATAATATCCCTTGAAAGCATACCGACAAAGGAGAATCTAAGTACAGATTCTTCTGAAGGGACATTGATCGAGTAAAGACCATCAATGTTGGTAACTGTTCCGATGGTTGTGCCTCTTACAGAAACAGAAACCCCTGGTATGGACTCACCGTCCTCAGCCGAGATAACGGTTCCTGTAACTGTAATTTGAGCAATAGCTGCCGTGAAACTAACCATCAACAACAGCATAAAGCTAAATAGCAGTTTTTTTCTCATAATAATAATTTAAGGTTAATTAAAATAGTGATTACTGGCTTTTAAAAACTTAAAATGGTCTCTTTAAATAATTTTGATTAAGTATATATTAATTATAACACTCCTTCAACTTATAATAATCAATATAAAAATATAATAAAATTATATAAACATATATAAGATGACAAAAACAATTAAAAGGTTGCAGTGCAAAATAAAAAAATAAAAACAAAAATAAAATAAATTGTAATGAAAAAACATTAAAATTATCATAGAGATAAAATAAGTCATAAAATAATTAATAAAATTAAATATTGACATATGTTTATATTATGCAGAACGGATATTATTTTGTTTCCTGGTTTCCGGATTCGGCGGGTTGACTGAGGAAAAAAGGTGGAGGATGTTTCGTGCCACCGGGCAAAAAAAAGGCAGGCATCCACATGGATGCCTGCCTGATAAACATTAAAGCCGTAAAAAAGCCGGGTTCTAAAAGAGAAGAAGAATTTCAGTATTTCCGTTTATTAACCTTTAACATGAGGAAATTTACCCGGTGTTTTATTAAAAAGAACGCAGCTTTTATGTTTATTTAAAAAGATATTAAAACCAAAAATGTATATTAATAACGTATACAAATATAATATAAATATATTAAACAAGGTGAAAAAAATAAAAAAAAATTAAAAAATAAAAATAAAAAATCAATATAATGTATAAAAGAGAATTTTTTGGAATAAATAAGATAAGAGTGGATAAACCAGGTGTTAATAATTGTTTTGCTTATTGAACAAGCAAACACAAATCACCTTTTAACATGACTGATTCACGATGAATTAAAAAAAATAAGAAGTGATTAACCTGAAGGAGAGTAAAGTTGCGTCAGTATTGCTCTTTGTTATTTGGTAGTGGAATAGTCTTCTGCTTTCAGTAACTCAATAATGTCATCAAGCTTGTTTCTTACTGTAGGGTAACTCATTCCGAGATGCTTTGCCATGTTCTTCAGGCTGCCGTTAAGTTTAATGAAATCAATAATATATCTTTGATCTTCATCTGATAGTTTTGATAAAAGTGGCAGTTCGAATTCACCTGTTACTTCCGTGTCACAGTTAACACAGCTCAAATTCTTGATTATTAGTTTTCCTGAGCATGCAGGACACAAAACCGGACATTCCGGTGTTGGTGAAGGCTGATTAGGATTTCCCTGTAATTTTGATTTTCTGCTCATTAAGTTTACCTGGTTTTTCATTTTACGCAAATATATAACAAAAATTGAAATAATTCATTGATAGCAATATAATATTTATTTAATTTAATATAACATCTTTTCATTTTGTTGAGAGTGGAAAGATTTGCAAAAATATATTGCTGTGGGTGGCATTTCAAAAAAAATTGCTGTCCGAATAAAAAATTTATCAAAAAACGTTAAGAGGAATTTTTTTGACAGGTATTCAATAATTCCTTGTTTCTGTAAACACTTTCCCCTCCAAGAAATGTTTCGAGGATCTTTATATCCATTACTTTATCAATTGGCACACTCATTATATCTTCATTGGTTACTACAAAGTCGGCCATTTTCCCGGGTTCCAGACTTCCCTTTACATTGTCTTCAAAATTAGCTTTTGCAGCCCATAATGTCATTGACCTGAGTGCTTCTTCCCGGGAGAGAGCGTTTTCAGTCTGAAATCCGCCTGGCGGGGATCCCTGACTGTTTTTCCTGGCAACGGCAGAGTAAAAACCCGGCATCGGATTAACCGGTTCAACAGGGAAATCACTTCCGTTGGCAAGCCATCCGTTTTGCTTTAACAGATCTTTATATATATAAGAGTTTTTAAGCCTGTGTGGCCCAATCCTCTTTTCAGCCCAGGTCATATCAGAGGTGGCATGTATTGCCTGAACAGAGGGTATTACAGAATATTTGCCGAAAAGTTCAACATCATCCGGATGTACAATCTGTGCATGTTCAATGCGCCAGCGTTTGTCATTACTTTCTTTCAGTATCTCACCGTAAAGATTCAGAACCAATCTGATTGCAAGATCCCCTATGCAGTGAGTGTTTACCTGGAAGCCGTATTTAAATGCTTTCACAGAATATTTTTTCAGGTTCTCAATTGACTCTGCAAGCATCCCGTTATTCTGAGGGTCGTCACAATAAGGTTCGATCAGCAGCGCCCCTCTTGATCCAAGTGCCCCGTCTGCAAAAAGCTTTACAGAGCAAACATTAATGTGATCTGTTCTGTAGATTCCATTGTAAAGGAAAGCTTCAAAATTTTCCCTTGTCGGCTTCAGCATTGAGTATAACCGGATTTTCAATTCCCCATTTTTTTGTTGTGAATCCAGAAACTCAATCACTTTCCTGTCAACTCCTGCATCAGAAACTGTAGTTAAACCGGCTGCAAAACAATTTCCCTCAGCTTTCTTCATCCCCCTCAGCTTGTCTTCACTTTCAGGCTCCGGTATATTATCCAGCAACCGGTTTTTGGCAACTCCTGTTACCAGACCTGTAAGTTCACCGTTCTTTTTTAAATACATCTTCCCGTATTTACCGGGTTCTTCAGTATTGACCCCGCTGCGGTGAAGTGCTTCAGTATTTGCCACTGCAGCATGTGTGCATATTCGTAAAAGCACCACAGGAATATCGGGAAAAACCCTGTCAAGCACCCAGCGGTCGGGGTAGTCCTGATTTTCCCATTTGTTCTGGTCCCATCCATGTCCGACAACCCATCCTGATCCGGAACGTTTTTTATGGTCAATGACAATTTCAATAACCTCATCAATTGAACCGGTAGTGGTCAGATCAGCATTGATAAGCCCTTTCCCGTAGTCGTAGAAATGACTGTGAGGATCAATAAATCCGGGATATACAAATTTTCCATGCAAGTCGATTGCCCTGAAGTATGCGAATTTTTCCGGGATACCTGAACCTTTCCAGGTTGCCGCTATTTTGCCGTCCTTTACGGCCAGTCCGTCAACCCTTGAAAAATTCTCATCAACAGTATAAATATTTGCATTATATAAAACAATATCCATTCTATAAAAGTCCGGAAATTAAAGTTGTTAAGTCGCCTTGTTATTATCCTTCATGAAATACTCTTCAGACGATTGCCTGCCAAAATAATATTTTTTTTTATATTAATGATCTCAAACAAAGGTTAAGTGAGATCTTTCAGGATTATTCCGATTACAATACTGTCAGCCGGATTGCTTACGGCAGGAAACTTTACCGGTATATTTGATTCATCCCGGGAATTTTCAACCAGTTCCGGGAAAAGGGAAGATTACCGGATAATGTTTTACAATGTTGAAAACCTTTTTGATATATACAATAATCCGGAAAAGGAAGATGATGAGTTTACCCCCGGGGGCTCCCGCAACTGGAACCGTTTCAGGTTCAGGGAAAAGCTTATGAATATATACCGTGTAATTGTTGCAGCCGGTGAATGGGAGCCGCCGGAGATAATCGGACTTTCAGAGGTTGAAAACAGTTACGTGCTCGAACAGCTTACTTTATCAACTCCTTTATCCGGTGCGGGATATGAATTTGTTCACCGAAACTCACCTGACAGGAGGGGAATAGATGTTGCACTTCTCTACAGGCCTGAAAAATTCAGATTGCTGAAAAAAGATTTTTATTCAGTTGAATGTGAATTTGATACTCTTTTTAAAACCCGTGAAATATTATACACCAAAGGTGTCACTTTATGCAGCGACACCCTCCATCTGTTTGTAAATCATTGGCCGTCAAGATGGGGTGGACAGGCGGCTACAGAACACAGAAGGATTATGGCAGCCAATGTTTTGAGAAGTGCAATTGATTCAGTATTTGAAACAAACCGGTTTGCCAGAATTATTGTAATGGGGGATTTCAACGATGAACCTCATAATAAAAGTATTTCAGAAGTGCTCGGTGCGGGATCAGATTTCAGTGAAACCTGTTTGTCAGGGTTATACAATCTTTTCGCCGATTTTGGCAGACAGGGCAGGGGAACCCTTAAATTCAGAGGTGAATGGTACCTTTTTGACCAGATAATTGTGTCAGGGTCATTGCTGGGAGGGGCAGAAGGACTATCAGTAAGGCAAGGTTCAGTAACAATATTTGACCCTCCATTTCTTTTGGTAAGGGATGACAGTTATTTCGGTTACAAACCGTTCCGCTCTTACGAAGGGTTTCGTTATACAGGAGGATACAGCGACCATCTCCCTGTGTACATTGATTTGCAGGGGGAAGATCTAAATTAGCTTTTTTAGGATCCAGAACAACCCGTAAATTGAATACTTGTTTTTAAGAAACCTGGCAATCAATAATCTATGATATTTTAAAAACCTGTTCTGCCTATTTCCCTGGCTTCAGTCCCAGTTCCTTTCCTTTTTTAAGCATAAATTCCCTGGCCTCATCGTAATTGTTCCCTATTTCACCGTCAAGTATGGCCTCTTTTATGGCATTTTTTATAATTCCCACTTCCCTGCATGGACTTATACCAAATGTTTTAATAATTTCATCTCCCTTTACAGGTGGCTGGAAATTTCGTATTGCATCCTTTTCTTCCGTTTCTATTAATTTTTTTCTGACAAGACGGAAGTTCTCCAGATATTTTTTCACAACCTCCCGGTTCTGGGATGTTATATCGGCCTCACACAACAGCATAAGATCTTCAAGGTCATTACCCGCTTCAAACAGAAGCCTTCTGAGTGCGGAATCAGTTATCTCCTCTTTAGCAAGGCTGATAGGGCGAAGATGAAGTTGTACAAGCTTTTTTACATATTTCATCTTTTCATTAAGGGGCAGCCTGAGCCTTCTGAAAATAGCCGGCACCATTTTGCCTCCAAGGTAATCGTGTCCGTGGAAAGACCATCCGGTTCCCGTTGAATATCTTTTTGTTGCAGGTTTTCCAATATCGTGCAGCAGGGCAGCCCATCTGAGCCATAAATTATCTGATTGCGTGCTTACTTTATCCAGTACTTTTAGTGTATGGTAAAAATTGTCCTTGTGCTTTTTACCCTCTTTTATGTCAACACCCTTTAAATCACTTAGTTCAGGAAGAATAATTTTCATAAGCCCGGAACTGTCAAGCAACCTGAACCCACTTGAAGGGGTATCTGACATTATTATTTTGTTAATTTCGTCGGTTATTCGCTCGGCCGAAACAATCGAGATCCTTTCACAGTTTTTGGCAAGAGCAGTAAATGTTTTTTCCTCTACCTTGAAATTAAGGCTCGATGCGAACCTTATAGCCCTCAACATCCTGAGCGGATCATCCCTGAATGTTGATTCAGGGTCAAGAGGTGTGCGAATGAGCTTGTGCTTAAGGTCATCCGTTCCGCTGAAAGGATCAACCAGCTTGCCGTAATCTTCTTTGTTAAGACTTATTGCAAGAGCATTAATTGTAAAGTCCCTTCGTTTCTGATCGTCTTCAAGTGTTCCGTTTTCAACCGCCGGTTTCCTGGAATCGTTTCTGTACGATTCTTTTCTTGCCCCTACAAATTCAATCTCATAATTTTTATGATGGAGCATCGCAGTTCCGAAATTTCTGAAAACAGTAACTTTTTGCCTGCAACCTAGCTTTTCCGCAACCTGTCTGGCAAGATCAATTCCGTTTCCCACAACAACAATATCTATGTCCTTTGATTTTCTTCCAAGCAAGGCATCCCTGACATAACCGCCGATCACATAGGCTGATTGCTTCTTTTCTGTCACAATGTCAGAAACAATTTCAAAAACCGGAACCTCTAGATATTTCTTCATATTTATATATAATGATTATTATCAGGGACTGTGACAAAATTACAATTATTTCGTTTTATTACTATTGAACCAATATCATTTAATTTTGGTATACTATTTGTCATTTTACGAAATAATAACTCAAAAACAACAAAAAATTTAATTTAATAAAAATTTAGTTATGATTGAACATTTGGATACGGAAAGTTTCAAGGAGAAGGTATTTAATTATGAAGAGAGCAAGGAATGGAGCTATAAGGGAGACAAACCCTGTGTGATTGATTTTTATGCTGACTGGTGTGCTCCGTGCAAAACCCTGGTTCCAACCCTGGAAGAACTGGCTGAAGAATATGATGGGAAGGTGAATATATATAAAATTGATACCGAAAAAGAGAGAGAACTGTCGGAAGTGTTCGGAATTCAAAGCATCCCTACACTTCTCTTTGTCCCGGTTGAAGGAATGCCGCAAATGGCAAGGGGCGCCCTGCCAAAAGATGCTTTTGTAAAAGCTTTTGAAGAAGTTTTTAAAATAGATGCACCTGCAAACTGATATTCTGCAGTGATTGACATTATTTTCCTTATGTGGGAATAAAACTATTTTTCCTGAGAAAATGTAACCAAATTTACGTTTTTTCGTTACAGTTTATAGAATTACGTTTATAATAAGGTTGAATATGGTTTTTTTCTCAGGTCTTTCTTTAAGGTTTTAGGTTAATAATTAAGGTGGATGGAAAAGCAGCCGGGATTTGATCCCGGCTGCTTTTTTTTGAGATATGCTGAATTTCATTTTTTTATCTCACATGACTTTCGGGCAAAGTCCCGCCATGAAATTACCGCGCCTGATAGACGCGGGTTTTTTTTTGAAAACCAAATAAACTCTTTTTTAAAAAAATACAATAAAGTCTGATATAATATGACAAGAAACCTTTTAAAAACCCGTTTATTTTTTTAGTTTCGCATATTCCTTCCACCGGGAATACTGCCTGAAGGGAAGAGTTTTCAAATCAAAGATTTAAACTTCGTTAACTTATTTTGCAGATTTATATTTTATGAAAGTATATAGTTTTTTTTCAGATACTGGCAAGTTTCGCTTTTGCCTCATATTTACTTTATTGTTTTTTTCAGTTGTTCAGCCTGCATTCTCACAGACAGCCAGAAAGGAGGTCAGGGCTGTAAGAACCGGCTCACCACCGGTGATAAATGGCGACCTGAGCGATCCGGTCTGGCAAAAGGCCGGTGCCGCTACAGATTTTTACCAGCATGAACCCCATAACGACAGGACTGCAAGCTTTCCTACAACAGTAAGGATATTATACGACGACAATGCCGTATATATCGGGGCGAAAATGGTTGATCCCAGTCCTGACAGCATACTAACTGAGCTGGGATTGAGAAACTCGGGAAATTCACTCAACGCCGACCTGTTCTGGATGGATATCAGTCCTTTTGACGACGGTCAGAATGCATTTACATTCATGGTCTCTTCTTCAGGAGTGCAAACAGACATTAATATTTCCGGCAATGCCGGTGGAAGAGGCTTCGGAAGAAGGGGTGACCGGAACTGGGATGCGGTTTGGGAAAGCGCTGTGAGTATAACTGAAAACGGATGGATCGTTGAAATGGCAATTCCCTATTCAGCACTGAGATTCCCTAATCGCCAAGTCCAGGAATGGGGAGTCAATTTCTGGAGAGAAATACGCCGCTACAGGGAAACCTCCAGCTGGAATTTTGTTGACAGGCGACTGGACGATAATTTGAGTTCACTGGGACTGATAACGGGGATAGCGGGAATTGAACCCCCTACGAGGTTGTCATTTTATCCATATGTTTCCGCATATCTGGAAAACGACGGTGTATATTCCGGATGGGGAAACAGTATTAATGGCGGAATGGATGTTAAATACGGTATCAGTGAAAGCTTCACGATGGATATGACACTTATCCCTGATTTCGGTCAGGTTCAGACCGACGAAAAAGTCCTCAACCTTTCCCCATATGAGATCAGATATGATGAGAACAGGCAGTTTTTTACCGAGGGAACAGAGTTGTTCGGTAAAGCAGACCTTTTTTAGTCAAGGAGGGTGGGGGCACAGCCTACCGGAT
>PUMT01000190.1 GCA_003551495.1 Bacteroidota bacterium | reverse complement strand
GAAGAACTCCAGTCTACCAATGAAGAACTCACGAGTTCAAAGGAAGAAATGCAAAGCATGAATGAAGAACTTCAAACGGTAAACGCAGAACTCCAGTCTAAATTGGAAGATTTTTCACGGGTGGACAATGATATGAAAAACCTGCTTAACAGTACCGATATTGCTACTTTATTTCTCGATAAGGATTTAAATATCCGCCGTTTTACAAATGAAGCAACAAGAATTTTTAAATTAATTAAAAGCGATATCGGAAGACCTTTCACCGACCAGGCATCAGATCTATTATATCCCGAAATGGCCGATGATGCACTTGAAGTAATAAGAACACTTGTAATTATACAAAAGCAAATTCCGGCCAAAGACGGACGATGGTTTTCAGTCCGCATTATGCCATACAGAACATTTGACGACATGATGGATGGCCTTGTGATCACTTTTATTAATATTACCGAGCTGAAAACGATGGAAGATAAATTATCTGAAACACTTAAGGATAATAGCCTGCTATTAAAAACAACATCAGATGTATTAATTGAATTATCCGCTGACCTGAAAGTGCTTGAATTCAATCCTGGAGCAGAGATTTTTTTTGGCATAAAAAAGGATGAAGTAATAAATCAGGCTTTTATTCAAATGTTTGTTCACGAACCGGTTCGAAAAAGAACAGAAAATACAATGATTAAACTGGTGAGTAACACTCAGGATAAGAAATTTAAGACAAGGGTAATTACACCAGGAGGTAATTTACCGGTTGAATGGTCAGTGAAAATGATTCTCAACATTCATAAAAAGCCAACAGGAATGATATTGATATTCAAAAGATGAACCCCCCAATAATTTAATAACCATACTTTATAGAGATGAAAGAAAATCAGGATTTAACAGATCCACGGATGCTGCGCAAAAAAGCTGAAGAACTGCTGAAAGAGAAACAGCAAAAGAATGATTTGCGTGTTTTTAAAGCCGATGAAAAGAGACTCCTTCATGAGTTGCAGGTACACCAGATAGAACTGGAAATGCAGAACGAGGAGCTGCGTCTGGCAAATGAAGCAGCAGAAAAGGCTCTGAAAAAATACACCATGTTGTATGATTTAGCCCCAATGGGCTATTTTACAATTGAAAGCGATGGTGCAATCTGCGAACTTAATTTTACTGCTGCCGATATGCTTGGCGACAGGCGCTTCAGTCTGGTAAACGCCAACCTGAAGCTTTTCATTTCGAGTGACTCTTTACCGGTATTCAACAATTTCCTCAGTAAAGTTTTTACCAGTAAGGTTAAAGAATCGTGCGAAGTAAAACTTAGTCATGATGAGAATCATTCATTAAATGTTTATATGGAAGGGATAGTAACTGGTGACGACCGGAGATGCCTCCTGTCGGTTGTTGATATTACCGGTTTCAGGAAGCAGGATATTCCTTAAATTGAAGTAACATCCACCAGGGTTATCAGGAAATTGCGTTCTTTTGATATTGATTATGCTTTTGCTTTTGTTTTAATTTTACTATTAACCGGTTTAGTTTGATGATTTCTTTATTCAGTTTATTATTTGCGATCTCTAATTTATTTTTTCTTCCTTCAACATTTAAGGTATCATTAATATTTTCGATGCGTAATGCCCGTAAAACATTTATGTGGTTTGCTAACGCAACAATTATTTCATTCAGCTCATTCTCTTTTTTCTTCATGTCCGATATGTCAGTTGCTATGAGTATGTAATTATCTCCCTGTAGATAAGGTGGCAAAATGTGAATTGACAGTCTGAGATATAATGTGTTTTTCAGGGATACTATTAGAACATCATGTTTGTCATGAGCCGGTTGAGTCAGGAAGCAATCTAATTTTGGATTATCATCCGGTTTGATGAAACGTTTGAGGGATGAACCAATAACCTTATTATATGGAGATTGAACAATCTCGGCAAATCTCTGATTACAATAGAGAATTGTACCCTCTTTTGTAAGAGTAACTGCTCCTTCGCTCATCTCTTCTATGAAAGTACGGTATGGTGTTTCGGCAGAACTGACAGAATAGACTTGTTCTCCCTTTGTTCCGGAAACCATTATCGCATCCACCTCTCCGTTTCTGATTGCCGTAAGAGTCTCCTCAATTTCAACCAGGCGTGAATGCAATTCCTTATTTTCAATTATGAGCTGTTCGTTCGTTCTGGTCATTTACATCTATATTAAACCAACTGATTCAAAATTCCCTGAGTCCTTACTTCTCCTTCACCTCTCTCAGATCCAATCCTAAAAAAACTTTTTCTTTATTTGACATATCACCAATAATGCGACGGAACGGAAGTGGCAGCTTTTTAATCAATGTAGGGGCTGCAATTATCTGGTCACCTTTTGCTAAATTTGGGTTTTTATACAGGTCTATCACTTCAAGATCATATTGCCCTTCAAGATATTCTTCACAAATCTTCTTCAGGTTGGTTATTGCCATGATTGATCGATTCGTTGTGCCGGTTATGTATAAACGCAAAATATATTTACCCTGGTTTCGTTCAGGCATCGGCTGTTCAAACTTTCCCGGGGTCTCCTTTATTTTTGGTTTATTCTTTTTCATCATTATAATAATTCATTTTATGATAGGATGGAACCTCCATTTGGCAATAAATCAAGTCCTACAAGTACACGTTCTGTATTTGAAAGATCTCCGATTATCTTACGAACGGGTACCGGTAATTTTCTCACTAACGTTGGTAAGGCAAGGATCTGGTCCTCGGCGCCAAGCTGTGGATTTTTCAAAAGGTCAATTACTTCAATGGAATATTTCCCCTTTAATTGTTCCTGACATATTTTTTTCAGATTTGCAAATGCAGTAAGAGCCTTTGGAGATTGTCCTGCAACGTATAAACGAAGCACCCATTTATCATCCGCCGTTTTACCTGGGTTACCTTTTTTAATTATCATTTCTGAATTCACCTTCTTTTCTTTCAACGGTTACTTTTTATCATGATTTTTCAAATTGCCTGTTGCATTTTTTTCCTTAGCAGCTTTTCTGCTGACTGCCATTTCCATTTTGTCCTGTTCCAGCCTTTTAATCATATCCTGCTCTGTTTTTATCAATTTAACAACTTCGGATTCTTCCGAATCAAAATCGGCTTGTAATGCTGCAATCTTTGATTCCAATGCTTTCCGTTTCCGTTCTATTTCACGTTTTTTCCGTTCAATTTCATGCTTATGCGTCAACACTTCGGCATTTTCAAGAGCTTCCTGTGCAACACGGGCCGAACCGGTTAATCCTCCACTGGAACCAATATAAGCTTCCCGTAATTTTACGCCGTGGTCAGTGAGAATGAATTCGCGGATCTGGTTAGAATTAGCCATCCCCCTCGATTTAAGAACATACAATCCCCTGTTTCGTTCACCGCTCAATTCAATATCGCGTAGTAATAACCATGTATCTATCAATGATGATATTCCGGCATCAGAATCCTCTAATGTGCTGTTGCCTGATGTCAGACTGGTAAATAAAGTCGTTATCTGCTCTGATTTGAGAAAATCAACAATGCGCATTACCATTGTTTTTACTTCGAACTCTTTTTCGCTGGCAACGAAAGTATTTATGGGATCCATAATAACAATGTCGGGTTTGAAAGCATTTACAATTTTATGAGTTACAGCCAGGTGCATTTCCAGACCATAAAATGTTGGGCGGGTTGCCTGAAATTGTAAAAGCCCTTTCCGTACCCAGGGCTCTAATTTTATGCCGATCGAAAGCATATTGCGTATAAGCTGGTTCGGAGATTCTTCGAAACAGAAATAAAGGACACGTTCGCCCCGTTTACAGGCAGCTTCTGCAAAGTGAGCCGCAATACTTGTTTTCCCAACTCCGGCAGTACCGGAAACGAGAACGGTGCTGCCGCGGTAATAACCTTTTCCTTCAAGCATCTTATCAAGCAGAGGTATGCCACTTGAAATTCTTTTATTTGATACAATATGGTTCAATCCCAGGGAGGTTATGGGGAGTACTGAAAACCCGTTTTCATCGATCAGAAATGGATACTCATTGGTACCATGCGTTGACCCCCTGTATTTAACGACTCGTAAACGACGTGTAGAGGTCTGTTCAGTTACACGATGGTCGAGCATAATAACACAATCAGAGACATATTCTTCCAGGCCTTGCCGTGTAAATGTTTCGTCTCCGCGCTCCCCTGTTATAACTGCAGTAACACCCTTTTCTTTTAACCAGCGAAACAGGCGCCGAAGTTCGGCACGCAGGATCAGTTGGTTTGGCAATCCGGCAAACAGTGATTCAATCGTATCCAGTACAACACGTTTTGCTCCAATATTATCAATTGCATAAGCAAGTCTTATGAACAGACCTTCTAAATCGTATTCCCCGGTTTCTTCAATTTCACTGCGCTCGATACGAACATAGTCAAGAGCAATTTTTTTATTCTTAACAAGATATTCCAGATCAAAACCGAGTGATGCAACATTCTTGGTTAATTCCTCAGTAGTTTCTTCAAACGACATAAATATGCCCGGTTCGTTAAACTGAGTTGCACCCCGTACAAGAAACTCCATTCCGAAAAGTGTTTTACCGCAGCCTGCACCACCACAAACCAGGGTTGGTCTGCCGGTTGGTAACCCGCCTCCGGTTATTTCATCAAACCCCTGGATGCCACTTGGTGACTTTTGAAGACTCTTTATTGCGAGTTTAGATGATGTCTTTTTCATTCATTTGCAGATATATATTGCTATTACAGGTTGATACCAACAGGTCAGGCTGTATAATCTATACAGCCACCTTTATATTTTGTTTTTTTGCAAGCTCACGAGCCTGGCCAACCCAATTATCCTTCTCTATACGACCGGGAGTAATCTCCATAACTTCGGTAATCGTTTCGATATCATCGTGTGTCATTTTGCTTATCTGTTCAAAAGTATATATATCAAGTTCGTTTAATCTTTCTTCTACCCATAATCCAAGCCCATCAATCATTGTGAGATTATTTGCCTTGTACTTATGAGCATACCCGAGCCTGTCGTAATAAACCCTGTCTTTCCTCTCCCTTATTCGTTTAATCAGTGCTGCTTTATCGCCTGAAATCCGTACAAATTCATCTGCCTGATATATCCATTCGTCCCGTTCAATCCTTCCGGGGAAGTATTCAATTGCTTCAGTAACAGTATTTATATCATCCCGGGTAAAATTGCTTATCTGTCTGAATGTGTATATACCCAGGGCATTTAGTTTTGCCCGGATCCATCCGCCAATACCGCTTATCAGTGTCAGGTTATCAGCCTCTTCCTTAGTAGCAGTTCCTATCCTGTCAAAATATATCCTATCCTTTCTGTCACTAATTCTTTTAAAGAGAGCAATCCTATGCTCTTCTTTATTAACAAGCTCGATGGCCTGGGCAACCCATTTGTCCCTGTCAATTCTGCCTGAAAAATAAATTATGGTGTCATTTATCACCTTAATATCCTGTTGGGTGAATCTGCTAATCTGCCGAAATGTATATATCTCGAGAGAATTAAGCCCTTTTTCAATAAAAGGGCCAATTCCGCTTATCATTGTGAGGTCATCCTTATCTTCAATCCCGGCTTTCCCAAAACTATTGTAATCAAGCACTTGCTTGTGTTGCGCGAAGTATTCTGAGAAGAGCTGTTCCATCTCCTGGTCCTTATCATCAAGACTTTTTTGAAGATCAACTATTGTTCCATTAAGGTTAACGATACGATTAGTCAGTTCATGCTTTTCTGATTTAGCAACTTTAAGTTTCTTTTCATATACCGACTTGTAAAAAAGCCATGCAGTTACATAACCGATAATTGCCGCAACAATTAACAATGAAAGAATTTCCAATGTTGCCCCACCTATTGTCTGAGCGAATAAAATCAATACTGGTTTCATAAGTTTAATTTTTAATTGTTACGGATGCCCTTCTGTTTTTTGCTCTTCCTTCATCTGTACTGTTATTTTCTGCCGGCTCTTTCTCGCCTTTTGAATCGATAGTAATCTTTCTGGCCGGGATACCTTCATCTTCAAAATAATCCATAACACTCTGTGCCCTTCGATAACCCAATGCCTGATTATATTTATCAGATCCTTTAGAATCAGTATGACCTGTTATAAGCAGACCGGCCTCTGAATTATGATTCATGTATGTTATTGAAACATCGTAAAATCCTGATACATCTGAACCAGATACGAATTCAGATTTATCGAATTCAAAGTAGATAAGCAGTTTATCAGGCATTGCGGGTTCCGCAGCCAGTGTGTCTGGCAGGGAATCGGCTATGTAAGCATCATTTACTTTCACTGTACTGATCAGGGCAGTTTCCCTTTCGTTGCACAACCCTTTTATCTTACACACATATAAATATGTTGACAGCGATGCCCAGCATACGAAAACCAGGAATCCGATTGTTAGAATTTTCATAACTATTTATATTCATTAATTAAGTAATATCAATTATTAAAAATAATTCAGCCAGGAATATGGTCACTTATGTATAAAGTGGCATTTTTACTTATTCATCCTATACGGTTAACGGATTTTGTTTCCTTTCCGGAAAGAAAATTTTCTTTTATAAACTGACCGAAAGTCCTTATGGTTTCAGGGTGTTTAGCAACAGTATTTGCCACTCCAACCTGAATGAAAAAGCCGAGCAGCTTTCTGATAACATTTCCGGAAGTACCAACAAATATTTTTTTTGTTAAAAACCCTGAAGCTAACCCAACGGCCGAACCTAAAACATTATCCCTAATATCCGGGTATGAAGAAATGTCCCTCACTGCGCTGCTGAAAAGGTTCAATGGCTTTAAACTTTCGTAGGAAATGATTAACTGCTCTTTCAACAATTGTCTTTTTATAATCTGCTCTTCTTCCAACAATTGAATTGAATTCTGAAGTCTCGAATATGGAGATAGGGTTTTCATATCAATTATTCAAGTAACTTTTTAATGACAAAATTGCGGATATTCTTTTTAAGCGGTTTATGCATAAAGAAATGAGCTATGATTCCTGCTAAAACATAGAAAGCTGCAATAATAAAGAATCCGTAATACAGCTTACCAGTTAATTCGCCTAACCAGATAGCCAATCCAAAATTCAAAAATATTGTGAATGATGCTGCCAGGATCAATACAAAAGCATAAGGGATTACAGATGATACAACATCAGATGTTTTATCCACTGTCCTGAGCTTCACTAGCTGAAAACATGTTTTTCCATAATTAGTAGCTCTCTCGACCAGTGATTCAAGCAACTGTTTATTCTCTTCCATATCTTCTTACATTAACAGAACTCATGCTTCTTTACATATAAGTCATCCTGCAGAAGTTTTGAATCCCTTCTCAGACTCTTTTGATTTTGCTTTTTCAGGTTCTGCAAACTCAGAGACATCTTCTTTAATATCTTCAACTTTATCAGAGATGCTTTCAATAAATTCATTAAACTTTTGTTTTAAGCTCTCAGCATACTTTTCATTCTTAATATAATCAATCTTCTGCGAGATAGTATCCATATACTCATTGAATTTTTCTTTCAATGCATCGGCATATTCATCTCCTTTTCTGGTTATTTTTTTTCTGGTAGCTGAACCTTTATCAGGAGCCAGCAAAACTCCTAGTAATGCACCTGCAGCAATACCTGCAAGCAATCCTAATAACAATTTTTCTGATCTCATATTAATTTTTTAAAATGATTATTATTGTTAATACCCTTTTCCTGAAACATTTTTAACAAAGGTATATCTCTATACCAATGGAACCTTTACACAATTTCCGGTATTATTTACATGATTAACGCTTATTTTTTCAATATTATTCAAAACCATCAGATAACTATATTCGGTTTAAACTGAGATGGCTTCGGATACAGGTATTCTTATGCCTGGTATAAAATAGAGGCCAAAATCTTCTCTTTTAATGGATCCGGAGTCCAGGATAGCTGAATTTGTTACCAAAAGTGCCGCTGTAATCTTCCCCTAACTAGCTACACCTAAAATTAAAGAATTCCAATCATTGTTGTTATGGGTGTTAGACGTTTACAAGACCCCTTACGATAAGGCATTTCCTGTATTCTTTCTCAAAAAAAAAGGACTGCTTCTTAAATCTGAGACAGTCTCTTTAATAAAATATTAGCAATTATGCTAGAACCGGTATCCCAGTGAAAGGCCGAATCCTGTATTTTTGACTGATAATTCTTCACCATAGACTACTACGGTCCTTTTATCTTCGGGATTGATTTTCAGCATACCAAGCTGTGCATTAAGCTGGAGGAATAAACCACCTGCCATTTCATACCCGGCAAAGATGTTACCACCTGCGTCAAATGGCCTGAAATAGGGTGTTTCATAAGGATCGCCGGACTCAACTACATTTTTGAATTCAACATCTGTTTCAACGCTTACAGAGCCGGATTCCAATGTTGCATTACCCATAATGCCGTAACCCAGATACGGGCCGAATCCAAGTGTTATAAACCCGCTCCCAAGCAAACCCTTGTAGACCAGATTAAGGGGTATTTCAATATAAGAAAGCTTGTATGTTCCTGTTAATGACCCAAAACTGCTTTCGGAACCTTTCAGGGAGAAAAGCACACCAGGCTGAAAATAGAAATCAGGGGCAACGGGCATCTGTATATTAAACCCTGCATGATAGCCAATGATCATATCATTTTCCAATTTGT
>PUMT01000245.1 GCA_003551495.1 Bacteroidota bacterium | reverse complement strand
CAACACCCACAACCGCATCAGGCCTGAAAGTTTTTACAATTTTCCGGGCTTTTATAATACTCCTGATCAGCTTTACCGGGAACACAAGGTTCCTGTAAGTAAGTGCCCGGTCGAGTCCGGTAACAGGTATTCCTTCTATCCTGTATCCTGCTGCAGGCACCTTTTCCATCTCCAGCTTACCTTCAGCACCCACAAAGAGAATATCAGTTCCGGGGTTGATCGATTTTAGCGCACCGGCAATGGCAATGGCAGGATAGAGGTGCCCACCGGTACCTCCTCCGCTGATTATTACCTTACCATTTTTTTGCCGGTTTTTTCCCATAATTCAATTATTCATTTTCCGGATCATCCGGTTCATGTTCCATCCTCTGTTTTATTACTGTTTCAGTATTCTTTATAAGTTCTTCTTTTTTGTTGACACCGTGACTGATACTAAGAATTATCCCGAAGGCAAAACTTGTGAAAAGCAGGGAAGAGCCGCCCATGCTGACGAGGGGTAGCGGCTGACCTGTCACAGGCAGCAGGCTTACGGCTACCGCCATATTTACAATTGCCTGAAAAACTATCAGCAATGTCAGGCCAATTGCCAGGAATGCCGGGAAAGTCCTTTCACTTTTCCTGACAATTACACCGGCGCGGTAAAGCAGCCAAAGGTAGAAAAACAGTACTACCGCACCTCCGGCCAGTCCGTACTCTTCTATTATTATTGAATATATAAAATCGGAATAGGGATATGGAAGAAAATTCCTCTGGGTGCTTTTCCCGGGACCTTTACCAAGCAGGCCCCCGGTTGCAATTGCAATTTTTGACTGTTCAACCTGGTAATTGTCAGCTTCATCTGAACCCACATAACTAACCACCCTGCTCTTCCATGTACCAATACGCCCCTCGGTATGAGTATACAAGGCAACCGAAACAAAAATGCCTGCAAGTAAAACACTTATACCTATAAGGGAAAAGAGGTAACGTGACCTGACACGTCCGATAAACATAAGTACAATGCATGTCAGGAACAGCATAATTGCTGTAGAAAGGTTTGCCGGCATTATCAGTCCGCATACAACCAAAACGGGCACAAGTATAACAACAAAAGAGTGTTTGAGCTCCTTTATCGTGTGTTGTTTCATTGACAAAAGCCTTGCAAGGTACATAATGAGAGATACTTTTGCAAGATCGCTGGTTTGCAGTGTTATGCCAAGTCCAGGCAGAGTCAGCCAGCGAGTTGCCTCATTTATGCTGGTTCCTGTGAAAAGGGTCAGCAGCAGCAATCCGGTTGAAACAACAAGGAAAAGTTGTGAAAGTTTTGAGTAAAGTCTGTATGGTATCAGGTGAACCACATATATCAGGAACAATCCAAGCATCAGTATGGAAAAGTGCTTTATAATATAGTATGCTGTGTTGCCACCCTGAAACCGGTAAGCCAGTGTGCCGGTAGAACTGTAAACAGCAAGCAGTGAAAAGATTGACAGGAATATTATTACCGCCCATATAACCTTGTCACCTTTCAGATACCTGTTGAATATTTCAGACATAACCCTTTTATTTTTTAAAGGTTTCTAACGCATTTTTTAAACTGCATGCCACGGTCTTCATAATTTTCAAAAAGATCAAAGCTGGCACATGCAGGCGAAAGCAATACGGTGTCACCCTTTTTTGCAAGTGAATAGGCTGCCTTAACAGCTTCCTCCATTGAACCGGTTTCTTTAATTGATGGCACTTTGTCTGTAAATGAGCTTTTTATCCTGGAGTTATCCAGTCCAAGGCATACTATTGCCCTCACCTTTTCACCTGCCAGGTCAAAAAGCATGGAATAGTCATTTCCCTTGTCGATTCCCCCGGCTATCCATACGACGGGCGTTTCCATACTTTCAAGAGCGTACCATGTGGAATTTATATTGGTTGCCTTCGAATCGTTTACAAAATCTATCCCGCGAATCCGCATAACCGGTTCCAGCCTGTGTTCAACACCCTTAAACCCTGCAAGGCTCTCACGTATAGTCTCTTTGCGGATCTTCAATATTTGTCCGGCTATTCCGGCAGCCATGGAGTTGTAAGTATTGTGGTTTCCTTTTAGTGCCAGTTGGTCTTTAAACATAGTCAATTCACTATTTATGGTTTTTATTATAAGTTTGCCGTGTTCAACCCATGCCCCTCTGTCTCCGCGGGGCTTCATGGAAAAGGGATAGGATATTGCCCGAATATCCCTTTTTGCTATTTCCTTCATTACCAAATCATCATCTGCACAATAAACAAAGTGATCTTCTGAAGTCAGATTTTTTGTTATCCGGAATTTGGAATCAATATAACGTAACATATCATTGCCATACCTGTCAAGGTGGTCGGGTGTTATGTTCATCAGTACCGCAATATCCGGTTTAAAACTTATAATGCCGTCCAGCTGGAAGCTGCTCAACTCAACAACATAAAAATCTGCCATTCTTTCTGCAACCTGCATAGCAAAGCTTTTACCAACATTTCCTGCAGCAGCGGAATTAAGGCCGGCTTTTTCAAGCATATGGGAGATGAGAAGGGTCGTTGTTGTCTTGCCGTTGCTTCCGGTAACACCGATTATAAAGGCATCGGTAAACCGGGAGGCAAATTCTATTTCTGAAATAAGAGGAATACCCTGTTCCCTGATCATTCTTACAATAGCTGTTTCATCGGGGATGCCCGGACTTTTGATCACTTCATCTGCATCAAGTAAAAACTTTTCGGTATGTTTTCCCTCCTCCCATTCAATACCCCTATCTGAAAGGATCTTACGGTAACCGGGCCTGACTGTTCCGGCATCAGAAACGAATACATCATACCCTTTCTTAATAGCAAGAATGGCGGAACCTGTTCCGCTTTCCCCTGCACCAAGTATGACTATTCTTTTTCGCATTATTCAGGTTATTTACAATTATCTCACTTTAAGCGTCAGCACTGCAATCACTGCAAGGAAAATACCTACAATCCAGAAACGGGTAACTATCTTTGCTTCCGGATACCCCTTGAGCTGGTAATGATGGTGAAGCGGTGCCATTTTAAATACTCTCCTGCCCTCCCCGTATTTTCTTTTGGTATATTTGAAATACCCAACCTGTATCAGCACGGAAAGGCTTTCTATGAAAAACACACCACAAAGTATCGGTATCAGCAACTCTTTCCTGATAAGTATTGCATAAACTGCAATTATCCCACCTAACGAAAGGCTGCCGGTATCTCCCATGAATACCTGTGCCGGGTATGAATTGTACCATAGAAACCCGATGGTTGCACCAACAAATGCACTCATAAATATTACAAGTTCACCGGTATTGGGTATATACATTATATTGAGGTATTCAGAATAGATTATGTTACCTGACAGGTAGGCGAGTATTCCAAGTGTTATCCCTATAATCGTGGATGTCCCGGTTGCCAGTCCATCAAGCCCGTCTGTCATATTGGCCCCGTTTGAAACGGCAGTAACTATTAATATTATAAATAATACAAACACCACCCACCCCCACTGTTCAGCCCTGTCACCGAGAAACCAGACAATCCTGGAGTAATCAAACTCATTATCCTTCAGAAAGGGGATTGTCGTTATGGTCTCTTTCACATCACGTGTAACAAATACAGGTGAGGGTGCTTCCTCGGGAGCATCCTGCACCATCTCAGTTTTATATTCGCCGTTATCGAGAATGACCCTTTCCCTTACAACAATATCGTCGCTCAGATACATTGTCAGTCCAACAAGAAGTCCAACAACTACCTGCCCCAGGATCTTCAGCCTTCCGCTCAACCCTTCCTTGTCTTTTTTGAATGTTTTTATGTAGTCATCTGCAAAACCGACTATCCCGAGCCAGACGGTGGTCATCAGCATTATACGGACATATACGTTTTGAAGGTTCCCGAACAGGATTGTCGGTATTATGATCGAGGCAAGTATTATGATACCTCCCATTGTAGGTGTTCCTTTTTTGCGGAGCTGCCCTTCCAGTCCGAGATCCCTTACAACTTCACCTATCTGCTGCTTCTGCAGGTAATTTATAGTTCGCTTGCCTACAAGAAGAGAAATTGCGAGGGATGTAATAACTGCCATTGAAGAGCGGAAAGTGATAAACTGGAACACCCCTGCTCCCGGAAAATCAATACTTTGTAACCAGTCAAACAAAAAATGCAGCATCGTTTTTAAATTTTGGCCATAGTTTTAAAAACCGATTCTATCACCTCCCTGTCATCGAAATGATGACGTTTACCTTTTATCTCCTGGTATGTTTCGTGCCCTTTGCCCGCCACCAGTATAATATCACCGGGAGAAGCAATCATGCAGGCCGTTTTTATAGCATCAGCCCTTCCGGTTATTGAAAGTACATTGCTTATTTCTTCTTTTTTTATCCCTTCCATCATGTCTTTTATTATCTGTTCCGGATCTTCATTCCTTGGGTTATCTGAAGTAAGTATCAGCTTATTACTGTATTTCATTGCAATCGAAGCCATAACAGGCCTTTTCCCCCTGTCGCGGTCACCACCGGTTCCGACAACGGTAATAACCTGTTGCTCCTTCCTCTTCAAATTATTTATTGTCTTAAGGACATTCTCAAGAGCATCCGGAGTATGGGCATAATCTACAATTGCTGTAATCCCGGTATCCGACTTTACATATTCAAAACGTCCCGGCACAACATCGAAATTGCTTGCTGTGCGGAGTACATCCTCACTTGCAGCACCAAGCAGGTCAGCTGCGGCAACAGCAGCCATCAGGTTGTACGCGTTGAATTCACCGATCAGGCGAGTCCATAATTCTTTTCCCCCTATGTTGAGGAGCATCCCGTCGAAATGGCTTTCGATTACCCTGGCCTTATAGTCAGCCATTCTCCTGACTGCAAAAGTTTTATTCACTGCTTTTGAGTTCTGGATCATCAAAGTGCCGTTTTTATCGTCAATATTAACCAGTGCAAATGCCTCTTCCGGTAAACTGTCAAAAAACTCCTTCTTGGTCTTCAGGTAGTCCGAAAAACTATTATGGTAATCCAGGTGATCACGGGTAATATTTGTAAATATCCCCCCGGCGAAATGTATCCCTTTAATTCTTTTCTGAACAACCGAATGTGAGCTGACCTCCATGAAGCAGTGGCTGCATCCGGCAGAGACCATTTCACTGAGAAGCTGTTGAAGTCCCACAGGATCAGGTGTTGTGAAAAATGCCGGCAATGACCTGTCGTTTACCCGGTACTCCACAGTCGAAATGAGTCCCGCCCTGTACCCCATCTCCATGAAAAGCCGGTAAAGCAGCATTGCTGTTGTTGTTTTCCCGTTGGTGCCGGTTATCCCGACCACTTTCAGTTTCCCTGATGGATAGCCGTAGAATGCTGAAGCAAGCCTGCCTGCTTCAGCTGCAGAGTCCTTTACACATATGTACGTGGCATCCCCCTGTGGTCTGACCGGTATTCTTTCACATACCACAGCCACCGCACCCCTTTCAACCGCTTCAGGAATAAATTCATGTCCGTCATGCTGCATCCCCCTGACTGCTATGAAAAGTGACCCCTTTTCAACCTTTCTTGAATCAGTTGTAACAGATACTATTTCGGTATCAGTGGAGCCCCTGACTTCAGAAGTTTCGCAGCAGTTCAATATTTCTCCAATTTTAGGCATTCCCGGTAATTACTTTTTATAATTTTTCAGTTATTCCGGCTCATTTGCAGAACAATAGTTTCTCCCCTGTTTATACGCCTTCCGGGTATGATCGATTGCGAAGTCACCTTACCCCTTCCCGATACCTCAACCCTCAAGCCCGCATTTTCGAGCAAATAGATAGCATCCTTAAGTGACATATCGATCACATTGGGCACCAGTCCCGGCACTACCGCCCTTTCCCGCAATTCAACATGAGTATCTCTGCTGGCAGTAGTTACCCACATTAATGGTTCCCCGTTGTCATCGTTGTTACCATTTCCCGTTTGATAATACTGTATGTTAAAAGTGTTCAGAACAGCGGTGAGATCGGAAAATTTTCCGGATTTTGTAAATGGGGGCTCGACGGGTGTATCGGCAATCTTTGGCAGGGGGTCATGCATATCAAGACTTGTTGCATAAACCTTGTCGGCTATTTCCCTGAAAACCGGACCGGCCACCAGGTTTCCGAAATAGATGTTTCTTGAAGGGGAATTGACCACAACTATACAGGAGTACCTTGGATTGTCGGCCGGAAAATATCCCACGAAGGTTGCCTGATGGCTTACCATCTCCTGATGCCGGTACCCGTACTTTTCGTTTGCTATTTGTGCCGTTCCTGTTTTTCCCGCTATCCTGTAACGGGCATTCCTGAGATTTCTGGCTGTTCCGTTCTCCACAACCCCTTCCAGCATGCGTTTTGCACCTTCAATAGTGGACTGTGAGGCTATTGAAGGGTTGATAACCTCTGTAGGGAATCTTTCAATAATATCACCGTGTGAACTAATTGCCTTAACGAATCTCGGACGTACCATTTTCCCGTTATTTGCAACAGCATTGTAAAAAGCAAGTATCTGCAAGGGAGTCATACGCACCTCATAGCCAATTGACATCATGGGCAGGGAAACACCTGACCAGAGAGGGTCACCGGGATACTTTATTTCCGGATTGCCTTCTCCCCTTATTTCAACGCCCAAACGCTCGTTCAGGTTCATCCCGTAAAGCCGGTTGATAAATTCCTTTTCATTTTCATTATAGTATTCATGGATGATTTTTGAAACTCCTACATTGGAAGAAACTTCAAAAACTTCCTGAACAGTTATCCTGCCCAGTCCACCCTCCTGCGCATCAGATATCGTCTGGTTAAAGAATCTGACAGTACCGCTTCCCGTATCAATCGAATCTTCGGGAGTGATGAATCCGTCATCCATTGCAGCCATAAGTGACATCAGCTTGAATGTTGAGCCCGGCTCAGTACTTTCTCCTATGGCGAAGTTGTATGACTCGGAATAGCCGCCATTGCTGTTCATCTGCAGGTTGGCAATAGCTTTCACATCTCCTGTGGCCACTTCCATCAGGATGGCTGTACCGTGATGAGCCCCGTGCCTCCTGAGCTGTCTCAGTAAGGCATTCGTTGCAACATCCTGTATTTCCACATCTATCGTAGTAACAACATCATACCCGTCCCTTGGTTCAACTTCTTTCCTGTCGTTCAGGGGCATCCATATATTGCCTGATATCCTCTGCATCAACTGCAACCCGGCCACACCCCTTAGCTGCCCGTCATACGCCCCTTCAATCCCCACAACATTGCCGGTTTCACTTTTTGTTGTATACCCGATAGTCCTTGCTGCAAGGTTACCATGCGGAAGGATGCGGCGGTCATCCTGAATTGCAATGAAGCCGCCGGTATTTCTTCCAAGACGGAAAATTGGAAAATTTTCCAGCTTTTTAAGTTTATTGAATGAAACACCCCTTTTGATAAGATGAAACCGCCTGTTTTCGCGCCTTGCCTGAAGCAGCTCACTCCTGTAGGCTGAGGCGGACTTATCCCTGAATAAACGGCTAAGCGAAAGCGCCAGTGAATCTATATTGCCAAAAAATATCTCATCTGTCAGTCCCTTTGCCCTTAAATCCATCCGGATTTCATAATAAGGCACTGAGGTTGATAGAAGCCTGTTGTTGGCGCCATAAATGTCTCCCCTGTTAGGCTCAATGATCATGTCCCTGATTATCAAGCTCTCTGCTTTTTCTTCCCATTTTGAGCCTTCTGCAAACTGAAGCCAGACAATCTTGCCCAGTATTAAAAGGGCAAAAGCAAGTACGCAGAAATAGACCACGCCGACACGCCATACTATGTCTTTTTTCAGTGACATCTCCTTATCTTTTTTTAACTACAATTTTTACCGGAGGTTCAGTTGACTCTTTGAGTCCAAGACCCTCCCTTTCAATTAATTTTAGAACTTCGGACTGCCTGCTGATATGCATTAATTCAGCCGATACCGTTATTGATTTAGCCCTTAGGTCCTGCAACTCAGACTGGAGATGGCTTTTTTGCCTGACAAGCTTTTCTGCATGATACCGGTTTGCGATATATATAAATGCCAGCAGTGTCAGAAAAACTATGAAAGGCAGTTGACGAATGACAAAAGTCCTGGTAAGCAGTGTGCCGTCAATCAGCTCTTTTACCAGTCCTTTCCCATGGGCTTTTGGCTCCTTTTTTTCATCTTCGGTAAATTCTACGTGCCTGTACTCTTCCATTGCTGTCTGATTTTAAACACTGAACACATTTTTTTATATTTTTTCTGCAATCCTCAGTTTTGCACTTCTTGACCTGCTGTTTTCGGCTATCTCATCCTCATCCGGCACTATTGCCTTTTTATTTACACTACGGAACGGAACTGATGGTGTGCCGTAAAAGTCTTTTTCAAGATTTCCTTCCACATTGCCCGTCTTTATAAAGTTTTTCACCATCCTGTCCTCTATCGAGTGATAGGCAATTATTGATAATCTGCCTCCCTTTTTCAGAGATTTCAGGGTCTGCTCAAGCATCTCCCTGAGAGACTCTGTCTCCTTGTTCACTTCCATACGAAGAGCCTGAAAAACGCGCGCCAGGTATTTGTTCCTGTTCTTTGGAGGTGTACATGAACTGATTACGTCCAGAAACACCTCAATATCCTCAACCGGGGACCTTTCGCGTGCTTCAGTGATCTTCCGGGCAAGCTTCCGGCTGTTGTAAAGCTCACCGTAATTCCTGAAAACAGTTGCAAGCTCCTCCTCTCCGT
>PUMT01000003.1 GCA_003551495.1 Bacteroidota bacterium | reverse complement strand
GCGTAAACTGGATATTGCCGATATCATTAAATCAGTTATTGATTCTTTCGAGCCGATGGCTGCCCAGAAGAATGTGGAGATTTCACTTGATGCTGAAGAGGATGTTTATATGACCGCAGACAAGAACGAAGTGGAGATAGTTTTCAACAACCTCTTGTCTAATGCGGTTAAGTACAATAAAGAAGGTGGGAAGGTTTTTGTGAACCTTCATAAAAAGGAAGAAGAAATTGTTGTTACGGTAAAGGACACCGGCATTGGTATGAGCAAGGATGAAGTGGATCTTCTCTTTCAGGATTTTGTGAGGATAAAGAATATTAAAACCAAATCCGTACCGGGAAGCGGACTGGGATTGTCGATTGCAAAAAAGATGACCGATATGTACAATGGAAAAATCGAAGTGGAAAGTAAACCTGATGAAGGAAGTACTTTTACAGTGAGGTTTCCGCTCTGATCTTCCATCCGGGATTTACCACCAGTGTAAGGAATTACCGGTTTTTAAAAAGCACTTTTATTTTTTTGCATTAATTTTGCAAAAACAGGATACTGCCTTTAAGAAAACCCGCAGTACTGTAAAATGCTAAAAATGAGAAAATTGCACCTGCCCCTCAGACTGCGTCTTTTTTTGCCGGTAAGCCTCATCATAACAATCGTGGTGGTTACTTTAACTGCATATTTTGTAAGGAATTCAATAAATACATTCAATGCCCAGATTGAGGACAACCTCATGCTGGAAGTCCAGACCATTTCCAAGATGTTTGAGCGTGAAGCAACCCTCAAGCATGAAAAGGTGAAGTCCAACCTTAAAGTCGCCTATGCAAGTTTTCAGGGCAGTGATTTCCATGCCGGGGATGAAACGTTCATGACAGAGGTTGTTAACCAGCAAACGGGCAGAGCTCACCCGGCCACACTCCGGAAATGGTATTTAGGCGACAAGGAACTTTTCGGGAACAACAGTTTCGTAGACAGCCTTCAGAAGATGATAGGGGGCACAATTACAATTTTTCAGAAAGCTGACAGCGGCTTTGTCAGGATGTCGACAAATGTGCTGACAGATAAAGGAGAGCGGGCTGTGGGCACATATATTCCGCTTGACTCTCCGGTAAGCAGGTCTGTTTTGGACGGGGAAACATATTACGGCCGGGCTTTTGTTGTAAATGACTGGTACATAACGGCATACCGGCCTGTTTTTCTGAACGGCAAAGTTGCAGGTATAATTTATACAGGCGACAAGGAAAAAGATCTGGAGGAGCTGAAAAGGATCCTCTATAAGCTTGAGATCGGGGAAAGCGGCTATCCGTTCGTTTTTGACAGCCAGGGACATCTTCTGATACATCCTGAAAGGGAGGGTGAGGACTGGGGAGACAGCACCCTTTTCAGGAAGGTAAGGGATATGAATAGCGGGATATTGCGATATATGCACGAAGGTGAAAAAAAGACAATAGCTTTCAGCTACTTTGAGGATTTTGAAGTTTATATTGCCGCGTCTGTTTTTGGCGAAGTTGAAACAAAAGAACTCAGAAGGGATGCAATTTTGGGGGCAATTATTACAGGAGGCGTTTCAATATTGTTGCTGCTTGGTTTTATCTATTACTTTACAACAGAAAAGATAAACAGTTTTTTCAGCGAGCTGAAAAGGTCGAGGGAAAAACTTGATTCTGTAAGCCGTGCTCTTGAAGAGACTGAAGAGCGTTACAGAAAACTGTTCGACAGTACGGGTGACGACATATTTGTAACCGATACTGAAGAAAATATCGTGGAGGTAAACAATGCAGCATGCGAATCGCTGGGATATAACAGGGAAGAGTTGCTGAAAATGAAAATATCTGATATCAAACCTGAAAAATACAGGGATCAGGTTACTGAAAACAGGAGGATCATATTTGAAAAAGGAACTCACAGGTTCGATTCGGAGCACATTACCAGGTCGGGTCAGGTTATCCAGGTTGAGTTTACCAGCAGACTGGTAAGCTATGGCAACCAAAAGCTCATATTAAGCGTTGTAAGGAATATCAGCAGGAGGGTTGAGCTGGAAAGGCAAATACTCAGTGCCGTTATTAGGGGAGAAGAGCGTGAAAGGCAGCGTTTTGCAAGGGAGATGCATGACGGACTCGGACCGTTGCTGTCAACCGCAAAACTGTATGTGAATGACCTTGATTCAGTAACATTAAGTGATGAGGAAAGGAAAGAGTTGATCAGGCACAGTAACGAGCTGATAGATGAAGCTGTGCATGCAACGAGGACAATTTCAAACAACCTTATGCCAACGGTTATTCATTCCTACGGACTGGTGAAGGCCGTGCAGGCTTTTTGCGAGAAGGTGAACAAGACCAACCAGCTTAACATAAAATTTGAGACGGAGAATATTGAACAGAGGCTCGAAAGCAACGTGGAGCTGATATTGTTCAGGGTCATAAGCGAGCTTATAAATAATACCATAAAGCACGCCAGGGCGGAAAATATTAATATTCTGCTTGTTAGAAAAGATGATCTGCTGACACTGTTCTTCAGAGACGACGGTGTGGGGTTCATTGTTGATGATATAATAAATTCAGGCAAGGGGATGGGACTGAAGAACATTATCAGCAGGATCAGGTCAATTAACGGCACATACAGTTTCAACAGCCGACCGGGTGGAGGATTTAATATTAAGATTGAAATAAATATATAACTTTACCATAATGCAGGAGAAGATAAAAGTTTTTATAGTTGACGATCATGAGATTTTCCGCAACGGACTCAAAATGGTTCTGGGAAAGCTGAAGTATGTAGAGATTGCAGGAGAGGCTGGAAATGGAAAGGAATTCCTGAAAATACTCAAAGAAACCGAGCCGGATATAGTATTAATTGATATCGAAATGCCTGAAATGAACGGGATAGATGCTGCCAGGGCAGCACTTGAAAAAAAACCCGGACTTAAAATAATCGCTCTTACAATGTTCGGCGAGGATGATTATATCCAAAGTATGCTGGATGCTGGTGCCAAAGGGTTCCTGATGAAAAATGTCAACAAGGAGAACCTTGACAGGGCTATTCAGACGGTTTACAATGGTGGAAGCTATTATTCTGAGGAGCTCTTTGAATTCTTCACAAGGCAGTTGACAAGGGAAAAGGAACCCGACAATAAAGCTGAAAAGCATAATCTTACCCGCAGGGAAAAGGAGATACTTCAGCTTTTATGCGAGGGATTGAGCAATAAGGAGATTGCGGATGCCCTTTTTATCAGTGAACGCACTGTACTTGGACACAAGACCAACCTGCTTACCAAGACCAATACTAAAAACTCCCTGAGCCTGATGGCTTATGCAATAAGGAACAAACTTGTTGTGCTGGAGTAAAAAAATTTCCACAACTGCTCAAAAAATTTATACCCAAATCTGCAAGTGATTCTATCCTGTTGCTCGCACAACAACTGCTCTTATTTCTGCTCCCTGTTGAGAAATTTTCTTGAATCGCCCCATTCACCATATCCGGGCTCATAACCGGCAGCAAGTATCCTTTCGACGGCTTTCCTTTTTGCTTCATCCCGGTTTTGACTGGTTCCTGATTTACCCTCATAAAGAAAGTAGTTCTCCTTGTATTTTGCAGGTGTAATGTTGGGCATGACTATGTTGGCTCCTGCTTTAAGTGCTTTTTCCACCCCTCGTGGATCAAGTGTCTGCATGGCAGTTGTGGCAGCAATATTTATATTGTTCATTAACAGGCGTAATGCAGCAACCATCTTTAGTACAAGATGAAGTCTTTCTTCTCGTGTCAAAAGGGTGTTTTTGTAACTGTAAAGAGGAGTTTCAGGATGTTCTATGTAAGGCCCCATGCCAACCATATCAACATCAGCTTTTTTTAAAAAGAGCAGATCGGCGGCAAGGTGGGAGGTAGTCTGGAATGGAAGTCCGGCAAGCACCCCGCTGCCAGTCTGATACCCCGTTTTACGGAGCAGAAGCAGACTTTCCATTCTCCTGTTAAAATCGTGTCTTTTATCGCCGGGGTGGAGTTTTTTGTAGAGACCGGGATCTGATACTTCAATACGCAGCAGGTAGCGGTGTGCCCCGCTTTCGAACCACATCCGGTAAATGTCTTCAGACTGCTCCCCTGCTGAGAGGGTAATACCCAGTTCCCCGTTAGACTGCTGTTTTATTCTGCGGATTATCCTGTCAACTTTTTTCACAAAATCCTTGTCGCTTCTTTCTCCGCTCTGGAGTGCAACAGAGCCTAAACCGCTGTCGTGAGCATATCTTGCAGCTTCTGCTATTTCGTCCTCGGTAGCTTCGTAGCGTTTCACATTTTTATTGCCGCACCTTATTCCGCAATAGTAGCAGTTTTTACTGCAAATATTTGAAAACTCTATAAGTCCCCTCAGATGCACCTTTTTGCCTGTGTTAAGGTCTCTAACCTCCTTTGCCTTTTCAAAGAGCATTTCACTTTCACCCTCATTTGCCTCTATTAGCTTAATAAGGTTTTCTTTTGTCAATTCACTTTTATTCAGGATGTTGCTGAACTCTGAATCCATTTTTTAAAATCATTATTTATGTGCCCCGGTTTCTGTAGAACTTATAACTTTTTTCGGAAAGGCTCAGTAGCCCTGCTGAAGATACCGTTCATCCATGCAATGGCCATTCCGTAGTTTGTTACTGGCACTTTCTCATCTATGGCGTATCTGAGCCGGTTTTCAATCTGCTTCCTGGTCATTACGCATCCCCCGCACTGTATCACAAGTGCATAACTGCCAATATTTCGGGGAAGCTCGTCCCTGCCGGTTACAAATTCAAATTCCAGTTTCTTCCCTGTAAAACTGCGCATCCAACGTGGTATTTTGAACCTGCCTATATCTTCGCAGGATACCTGGTGCGAGCAGGATTCAAGCATAAGGACCGTGTCCCCGTCTTTCAGTTCAGATATTACGGGCGTATCTTTCATAAAGCTTTTAAAGTCCCATTTGTTGCTTGCCATGAGTATGCTGAAGCTGGTAAGGCTTATCTCTTCAGGCACCTGTGCTGCGACGGTTCCAAAAAGCTGACTGTCGGTTATTACAAGCCGTGGTTTGGGGCTGATTGACTTTATAAGCAAATCCAGTCCATCTCCCTTTGTTACAATCGCATTACAATCGTTGTCAAGTATATCGCGCAAAGTTTGTACCTGTGGAAGGATCAGCCGGCCCTCCGGTGCTTCGCTGTCTATTGGCGTAACAAGAAGTACCAAATCGCCCCTGTTCACCAGCCCCCGGAGAAGACTTTTGCTTTTATAGGCTGTTTCAGGCATTGACCTGATAATTGTTTCAATTATATCCTCCCTGCCGGTATTGTATTTAGCAGAGAATTCGAAAACCGGAGCGCCTGTTTCTTCTTCTGTTTTCTTTCTGAACTCATTTTTTAGTGGCTCAACGTCCGATTTGTTGTGGATTATGATAAAAGGGACTTCATACTTTTTGAATTCATCTGTAATGACCCTTTCAGGTTCCCCGAATGTGTTGCCAGTGATAAGCAACATTGCCAAATCAACTGTTTTAAGCACCGACATTGAGCGGGTCACCCTTTTTTCACCCAGCTCACCGGTATCGTCAATTCCAGCGGTATCTATCAATATGGCGGGTCCTATACCGAATATCTCGAACGACCTTTTCACCGGATCAGTTGTTGTACCGGGAGTATCCGATACTATTGCAATATCCTGGTCTGCAAGGGCATTTATCAGTGAGCTCTTTCCGTTGTTCCTTCTTCCGAAGATACCTATATGCGGTTTAGCATCTTTACCTTTTTTCATTTGAGATAAAAATTTCTCTGGTGACCTGTCACCATGCTGCAAAAGAATTGTTTAGATTTTTTAACCCGGAACATTTAGTCCTGTCAGGTCCTTTTGGAGCTTTGTCCGATAGGCTTGTGAGATAAAAACAGGACTAAAGGCTTCTTCATCCTTTAATGATCGAAAACCATCTTTTTTACCTGCAGATCGTCTATTGCAAGTAATTCATTTTCAAGTTTGTTACATTCTTCCACGTCTCCCATTAGTTCCAGAAGTATCAGTCCGAGAGGACTGCATGGATTGTCGCTTACATCGTGCAATCCGAGCCTGGTTTTAATGTTGCATCCGTATTTTGTAAGCACTTCCTGTATCTTTACAGCATCCTTGTTCCTGTGTGAAACCAGTATTCCCAAAACTCTTAATTCATTCATATTTTGAAAGTATTTAGTAATTAAAAAAAATATTTCTGACTTTAACGCCTCCGGTATCTCTCAGCTCTTTTTCAAGTTCCTCCTGTATCTTTTTGTCACCTTGCAGAACCAGTATTATAAGTCCCTGTCTGCTGCAGACATCTTCTGTCAGTTCGTGTGTTCCCAGTCTGCTTCTTATCACGCAGGAATATTTTGAAAGTATTTTCTGGGTATGTCTTGCTCCTTTTATCCTGTCAGGTAAATAAATCCCGAGAATTGTTGTTTCTTTCATAATGGCAGATAATTTAATTCCTGCAAAAAAGGTTTGTAATACTAAAAATAGAGGTCTCTTTTCCCTTCTTTGATCTTTTCAAGTTTTTTTAAGAGACCGTTTACATTTTGTTTTTCTGACAGTTCTGTAACTTTTTCCTGTATCAGCTTATATCCTTTATGTTTTGTACTTTCCGGAGCGTTATCCTCAAGGTATTCTGCAAGTGTGAGCAGTGCGTTTGGTGAGCAGTACCTTTTAATGAATCCGGGCACTGAAAATTCCATAAAATGCTCCCCTGTTCTGCCAAGCCTGTAACATGCGGTGCAGAATGATGGTATATACCCTTTGCTTAAAAGCTCGTCCATTATTTCATTAAGCGATCTGGTGTCGTTTATGCGGAACTGTTCCATTGAAAGATCCTGTTCACCCTCTTTTTTCCTGCTGTACCCCCCCAGTTCAATGTTGGTGCCCCCGTCTATCTGTGAAACACCAAAACGCAAAACCTGGTCGCGTATATGTGCAGGTTCCCTTGCTGTCAGTATTAGTCCGGTATAAGGCACAGCCAGCCGCAGTATTGCCACAAGTCTCACAAAACTTTCATCATCAACCAGGAATGTTTTGTCAATATCGAGAGACATGGCATTTTGAATGCGAGGGAAAGAGATAGTATGCGGCCCCACACCATATACCGCTTCAAAATGGTTCACATGCCTTACAAGTCCCATTACCTCAAACCGCCAGTCGTATAACCCGAAAAGCGCACCTATACCCACATCGTCTACTCCCGCTTCCTGTGCCCTGTCAAGTGCTGTAAGCCTCCATTCGTAGTTACGTTTTATGCCTCCCCGGTGCACATTCATATATGCATTTTCGTGGTATGTTTCCTGGAAGATCTGGAATGTGCCGATACCGGAATCCTTAATTGTCCGGAAGCCCTGTATGTCAAAGGGCGCGGCATTTATATTGATTCTTCTAATTTCCCCGTTGTTGTGCCTGACACCATACACTATTTTCACGGTATCGGCTATGAATTCAGGGGAATAGCGCGGGTGTTCACCGTAAACCAGTATCAGCCGTTTATGCCCCTGTTCGGTTAGTGCTTTTGTTTCGGCTATCAGCTCTTCCCTTGAAAGAGTAATTCGCTTTGTATCCTTGTTGTCTTTCCTGAATCCGCAATAGCTGCAATTGTTGATGCAAAGGTCACCCACATAAAGTGGGGCAAAAAGCACTATTCTTTCTCCGTAAATTTTTTCCTTTAATTGCCTTGCACCTTCTTTGATTTCTTCTGTCAACTCAGGATCATCAGCATTTATCAGTATTGCCGTTTCCTCAAGCGAAAGCCTTTTTTTGTCGAGCGCCGAACCTATAACCTCCCTTACCCTGACTTTGTCTGGTTTTACATTTTTCAGATAGTTCCATATTTCGTCAGGATCAATGAATGGTTTCATCCTCTGATCCTTTATGCTGTATTTTTCAGGTGAATATATCATCTTTATAAAATAATCGTGTGTAATCTAAACAGCACATGCCATTTATTGTTTGACCAGGCCTTGAATTAAAACAATTAAACGGCTGCCTGTCGTTATTGTTGCATCGTCTTCAGGTAACAGCCCTGCGCACAACAGGAAATCGTTCATATTCCTTCTTCTCCATAATATCCTTCAGTATCCGTATAGTTTTCCAGACCTCTGTATAATTGTTGTAAAGGGCAACAGGTGCAATTCTTATTATATCCGGAGGCCTCAGATCGGGCACCACTCCCCTTGCTCTCAGAGCTTCGCTTATCCTTGCGGCTTCGGGATGCTTAATTGCAATATGTCCCCCGCGTCTTTGCGGTTCGGTGGGTGTGACAATGCGGCAGCCCTGGAAATATGGAATGATTTCTGTTTTTATCAAATCATAAAGGAGTGTTGTCAGCTTAACCGATTTTTTCCTTATATTTTCAATCCCTGCCTCAAGGGTAATTTTTAGTGCCCCTTCAACCGGGGCTGAGCTAAGGATTGCAGGAGATGAGATCTGCCATCTTCCGGCATCGGGTGAAGGTATGAACTCGTTGAGCATATCGAACTGTTTTTCCTTGTTACAGCCAAACCATCCTGCAAGCAAAGGCTCTTTTCCGAAGTGTTTTTTGTTTACATAGAGAAATGCGGTTGAGCCGGGTCCGCCGTTCATATATTTATAACTGCACCACAGTGCAAAGTCAACGCCCCATTCGTTAAACCTGTGGGGGATAGCACCAGCCGAATGACTGCAGTCGAACCCTATCACTATATCTCTCTTAGAAGCCTCTGCAGCAAGATATTCCATATCAAGTAACTGCCCTGTGTGATAAATAACTGATGGCAAAAAGACAAGTGCAATTTCATCTGTCATCATTCCGGTGATCTTTTCCTCATCAAGCAGTCCGTTTTCATCACTTTCAGCCAGAAGAAGATGCTTTTCAGGATCAAATCCCTTTATTTTGAGCTGCCCTTTTAAAGCGTATAAGTCCGAAGGAAAATTGAGTTCATCTGCCAGGATTTTGTTTCTTTTACCTTCCGGACGGAAAAATGAACTTACAAGTGCATGAATGTTAACAGTTGTAGTTCCGCTCATAATTACCTCCCCCGGGTCTGCACCAACCAGCTCGCCTGCCATTGCACCAATCTCTTCGGCAAACCAGAACCAGGGGCGCTTTCCTTCAGTCCACCCGCCTATTGCTAGTTTTTTCCATTCATCAACCACCCTCAGAAGCGATTCCTCGGAATCCACCGAAAGGAGACCCAGTGAATTACCGTCCATATATATCGTGTTTTCAGGGATATAAAACCGTTTTCTGAAACCGGAAAGTGCATCGTTTTGATCCATTGACAGGATGCCTTCCGGAGTATGTTTATTTCCGTCCATTATTTCATTTTTTATTTAAAACAGGAAAATTACTTGCTGAACAGGATAAAAAAAAACTGTTCTTTCAGAAGCCCTGTCAGTAATTTCTTTTTGCGGGCATAACTATCCACAAAATAATATATACAAGAACTCCGGGGAAACCAATGCTCAAAATAGAGGCCAGCAGATAAAGCACCCTTACAAGAGTTGGATCCCATCCAAGCCATTCCGCGAGTCCTCCGCACACCCCTCCAATAATTCGGTCGTTTGATCTTATCAATTTGTTATTGCTCATAGATTTTTTTTTAAAATTAATAAAAATGCACGATTAAAATAAATGTATATTCATTTACCTGTTACGGCGTACGCGGATTTTTTCGTAAATTGCAAAATGCTCTTATATTTATGCCGATTGACATAACGATTTCAAAACTATGATTAGCAGCTATTATTCAATAAGTTTAATTAAAATCTTCCTTTATGAACAACAAAATTTTTTCGTGGCAGGCCATAATATTATGGATTGCCCCATTTCTGATTCTGCAATCAGGCTGTAAAATGGAGCCGCAGCCGCCTGTTGCAGAAAAGATTCCCTATGAGATAACTGTTCACGGACATACCCGTGTTGACAACTATTACTGGATGAGGGACAAGGATGATCCCAGGGTAATAGATTACATTGAGGCTGAAAATGAATACACTGAAGCAATGATAAGGCATACCGAAGATCTCCAGGAAAAGCTTTTTGAGGAGATAGTTGGACGTATCAAGGAAGATGACGAAACGGTGCCATACTTCGATAATGGTTATTATTATTATGTGCGTTACGAGGAAGGGAAAGAGTTTCCCATTCATTGCCGGCGTGAGGGAAGCATGGATGCTGAAGAGGAGATATTGCTTGATGTGAACAAGAAAGCTGAAGGTCACAGTTTTTACCAGGCTGTTGGGCTGAGCGTAAGTCCCGACAACAAAATGCTTGCTTTCGGGGTAGATACGGTGGGGCGGCGAAGATACACAATTCATTTTAAGGATCTTACCACAGGTGAAATACTTGATGAAAGCATACCCGTTACAATAGGGTCAACAGTGTGGGGCAATGATAGTAAAACGGTTTTTTACACAACCCGTGATTACAATACTCTCCGTGCTGACAGGATTTACAGGCACAAGCTTGGGGATGATCCGGACGACAGTGAGCTGATCTATTTTGAAGAAGATGAAACATTCAGGGTGGGGGTTACAAAGACCAAGTCCAGGGAATATATAATGATCGTATCTTCCCATACCCTTTCAAACGAGTACAGGTATCTCGATGCCAACAACCCGGGAGGGGAGTTCAGGGTATTCCACCCCCGTGAAAGGGATCTCCGTTACTCAGTTGAGCATCACGGCAACAGGTTTTATATTCTTACCAACTGGGATGCACCCAATTTCAGGCTTATGGAAACTCCTCTTACCCGAACAGGTAAAGCAAACTGGCGTAATGTAATACCACACCGCGACGATGTGTTGCTCAGCCGTATAGAGGTTTTCAGGGACCATCTTGTTGCTTCAGAAAGGAAGGATGGACTTACCCGATTGAGAATAATTGAGTGGGACAGCGGTGACGATCATTATATTCAGTTTGATGAAGAGGCTTTTACTGTGCGCGTTTCGGTTAACCCTGATATTGAAACCGATCTGTTAAGGTTTACATATACATCCCTTACAACCCCTACATCAGTTTTCGATTACAACATGAACACCAGGGAAAGGGAGTTGCTTAAGCAGGATGAGGTGCTGGGTGATTTCGACCCGGACTATTATGAGGCAAGGCGATATTTTGCAACTGCTGAAGACGGCACCCAGGTTCCAATATCTCTTGTTTACAGAAAAGGTCTTGAGCGTGACGGCAACAACCCATTGTTGCTGGCAGGGTACGGTTCATACGGTTCCAGCAGGGATCCCGGTTTCAGCTCTGTTAGGCTTAGCCTGCTTGACCGTGGTTTTGTATATGCCATAGCGCATGTAAGGGGAGGACAGGAGATGGGACGTTACTGGTATGATGAAGGGAAGCTTCTGAACAAGAAGAACACTTTTACCGATTTTATATCCTGTGCCGAATTCCTTATTGATGAAAACTACACCAATCCTGATTTGCTTTTTGCCCAGGGAGGAAGTGCCGGAGGATTACTGATGGGTGCTGTTGTCAACATGAGGCCGGATCTCTTCAAAGGCATTATCGCAGCAGTGCCGTTTGTGGATGTTGTTACCACCATGCTGGATGAGACCATACCACTTACTACTTTTGAGTATGACGAGTGGGGCAATCCAAATGATCCTGAATATTACGAGTATATGCTTTCCTATTCTCCCTATGACAATGTTGTGCCCCAGGATTACCCGGCAATGCTGGTAACTTCGGGACTTCACGATTCACAGGTGCAATACTGGGAGCCCACGAAATGGGTGGCCAGGCTAAGGGATATGAAAACCGATGACAATCCTTTGCTTTTAACGACCAATATGGAAGCCGGGCATGGTGGTGCTGCCGGACGTTACCAAAGGTACAGGGAAATAGCTATGCAGTATGCATTTTTGCTTGACCTTGCAGGTATAAGGGAATAGATTTCAAAAAGATTTGCATAAAGCAAACAGAGCTTTTATCAAATTAATAATTAAGGCCTGTCCTTATATGGAGATCTTTCCGGACAGGAGCACATATAAACTGAGGGTGTTTCAGACCTTTGAAACACCCTCAGTTTTATTACAGTACAAAGTAAATGACAGTTTACAGAAAATAGTTTTAGCTTTTATGCAATATATTTTTCCTGAACAATCTATTTGAAAACAAGCTATTGGTATAAGACTGATTCCGTGAAAAGTTTTCCGGTATCAGTTCATTTTTTTAATCCTCAACTATATCTATAAGTTCTATTTCGAAAATAAGCATCATAAATGGCTCTATTGCGCCGCCCTGTCTTGGATTGGCACCATAGGCAAGCTCCTGGGGAATAAAGACTTTCCATTTTGAGCCTACAGGCATAAGCTGAAGGACTTCTGTCCATCCTTCAATTACATTGGCCAGTCTGAATTGTGCAGGTTCGCCCCTATCATGAGAGCTGTCAAAAACGGAACCGTCAATAAGTGTTCCGGTGTAATGAACTACAACTTCATCTTCGTATCCGGGTTTCGGGCCGCTCCCTTCTTCAAGAACGATGTATTGGAGTCCGCTTTCAGTTGTTACAACTTCATCACGCATTTTGTTTTCTTCCAGGAACTGTTCACCTTCTTCCAGGTTGTAACTGTAATGGAGCATGTTGAAGTATTTGTTCAGGATCATGTTAGCCTCCACTTCGTCGAAAATTGGTTCTTCACCATCGAAAAGATCTTTCATTGCTGAAGCAAGAATACTGGTGTTTACTTCTTCCATGCCGCTCATTTTTAGTTGATTGCCAAATGATACTCCTATGGCATAACTAACGGAATCAATTTCGTTTGAAAGAGTGGTAACACGGGAGCCATTCCCGTTGCACGAGCCCAGAATAATAGCGGCTGCGGCGAACAAGGTAAAAAAGTGATTTTTCATAATATAGTTATTATAGTTTGGGTTCGAAAGAGAAATCAGCCTGCAAAGATACATTACAATTTTCTTTAAATGGCAAACAGACCTGAAAAAAACCGTTTTAACTTAGTTTTACTGCCCTTATCATTTCCCTCTTTCCCGGAGGTCCTGGTATTTTTTCTACTGATAACCCGGATTTTTCGATGTTTCTACGCACTTTGCCTTTAGCACAGTAGGTTACAAGTACAGCTCCGGGTATCATGGCATTGTGAACTTTTTTGAAAATTTCTTCAGTCCACAGTTCAGGTTGTGAACGTGGACTGAATGCATCAAAGTAAACCAGGTCATACTTACCCGGGAAAAGGCAGGAAAGCAGGTTCTGGCGCAGCTTGGTGATGCTGAAAAAATCAGATAAATGTACGTTTCTGTTCCATCTGCATTCGTGAATGCGAATAAAAGCTTCATAAAAGGGATCTTCCTTTTCAAAATAGTTTAACTGAAGATATTCAGATGGGTTAAGCGGATAAAGCTCTACTGAGTGGTAATTGATTTTCCTCCCGGTTTTTTCTGCTTCCATATAAGTCAACGCTGCATTCAAGCCTGTGCCGAACCCCGTTTCTAAAATCCGGATGTTGTTTAAGGATAGAAACCGAAGCCCTTCATTAATGAAAACATGCAATGATTCCTGTTTTGCCCCGTGCATGGAGTGATATGATTCTCCAAGTTCGGTGACATGAAAGGTGTGAGAGCCGTCAGCTGTAGTCTTTATTGATCGCTTCATGCAGCGGAAGGTTATTTGTTGCGGATATATTCAAGGGCTGTTTCCAGAATGGTATCTATTCCCCTGTTAATGTCGCGCTGTGACATATTGACCTTTATATCAGGAGCTATACCGTGCTCAACATTGAATTTATCCGGAGCCAGTGTCATTGTTGCCGAAAAGCGGTAAGTCCATCCGTTCAGCAATTCTGCATTTACGGGAGTCCCGCCTCCTCCGCCCGTTGTATCGCCGACAATGGTTACATGTGGCAGGGACGACATTTTTAGAACAAAATCGTTTGAGGCACTGTAGGAACGACGGTTAGTAAGGACAGTAACCGGTTTCAGGAACTGTTTTTTTCCTGCAGGTGATAAATAGACCGGTTGGGGATCTGTAAAATCGTCATGACCCGGACCTGTTTTGAAAAGTTTATAGGCAGCAAGCCTGCGCCTGTCTGAGAACCTTCCGGCAACAATTCCTACGTTTGTGCTGTAGCCCCCTCCGTTGCTTCTTACGTCAAAAACTATTCCTTTAAGTCCATAGAACCTTTTTATAATGCTGTCAATATGTTCCGGTTTGACCCTTTCGGAAAAAGACCCAATATATACGTATCCAATCGAATCGATCACCTTTGAAACGAACGGACCTGTTCTGACATAGTCGCCTTTAAGGTAGAAAGTTCTGAGAAGACTGTAGTTAAAGTTATTAGGGGCATCTTTGTACCACTCCCAGTTGCCTGACCGGTCAAAGCCTGATTCCAGGTTAACATGTCCGTCTTTTAGATGGAAAAGTAGATCTGCCATCAGGTTGAAGAGCTGCCTGTTGGTCATTCTGTTGTGGACTCTTGGACGGTATTCGTGGTAAAGTGAATCCCAGTTGATATTCTTATATGTAAAAAATGAGTATTTCCTGTCAATAGTTTCCCAAAGCAATTCAAAATTGTTTATCGGTGTATTTTCGGGGTCTTTTTCTATAAGCAACTTCTCGCAGGACATTAACAGTATGGCAGCAAACAGTACTAACAAAAGCTTTGTCAGCAGTTTAGTTATTCGGTTGCCTATAGTTGACCGGGTATTCATATGATTTTGTCTGCCGAAGGCTGATGGGGCTTTCATTCTATTGTTTTGTTAAAAGTCAAAAAAGGTGTGGATCATAAATGTATTTGTTCCGCTCTTAACTGTATTTTCGCCGTTATATGAAAAATAGTTCCATTCGTATGAAAGCTTCAGTCCATACCTGCTGCCCAGTTGACGCTCAATCCAAATCCGGTTCCTTAATCCACGGAAGCTGTTAATGGCTGATACTTCTAAGCTTTCAAAAAAAGCCCTGACATGTTTGTCGGGGGAAGTCAGGTATCCTATCGGTTTGCTCATAGCATAGGAAGGTCTCACAATGAAAGTTACAACAGGAACAGACAGTCTGTAATTAAGTATAAAATCCCTTTCTTCCCATGTGAACGGGAATGAACCCATTGCAGATAAACTCACTTTACTGTAAAAACTGTTATTTATGGAGCTGTTATCGAAAAGAAGATGTCTGTGGTAAACATAGCTGTTTTCAATACTCCCTCCTGCCGACAGGGAAATATTGCTTCCTGCAATTTTTCCTGCATTTCTCAGGTAAAAATAGTTAAGATTGATTTTATGTGTTTTCATTGCAGCATCTGAAAGCTCCGGATAGATAACGGGATGAAGCTGGCCATTGTACAGGGAGAAATAAAGTTGGCTTGAATATGAGTCCTTTCTTTTACTGATGCCTGCATTAAATGAGTTGTGCCTGCCGCTGTATATAAACGGTGATATACCTTCATCGCGGGTATTATGCCATGTAAAACCGGTCCCGGCAATCAGGTGGCGGAAATTTTCCTGTGCAGGCGAAACGATAACGGCAATTAAAATAAAGACCGTTGTCAGCAGTTTTCTCTTATTTAAGGATATTGTCAATTCAAAAAATTCAATTTGTTAATCCCTCTTTACAAAAATAATAACGGATTTAACTTTTTTTTGTTCTTTATCTGTTCGATAAATCACTTTAAACTGATTACCCGGGTAAATATTACGCAGTTTTTTGCAAGTAAATATTTTAAAACAATTTTTTATAATTTTACAAAACCAATTTATTAATCGCATAGCATTTATCAATGACAAATATCCTGAAAAATATTCTGATATTCATTTTGCTTTTGGTTGTAGCATTGCTTGCATATCTTCTTGTAGCAAGGCAGGGTGTGGCGCCCGGTAAGGTTGATAATGCTGAGGCGGAGATGGCTGAAATAGAAAACAGGTACATTATTAAAACAGACAGTCTTAAAAATGTTATAGAAGAGCTGGCAGTTCAAAAACGGCTGCCACCCTTCCTTGATGACCATCAGATTGAGAATCTGCAGAAAAAAGGTCTAACAGATCCGGTAAGTGATTTGAGAAATGATCTTATGGATGAGCCTGACCTTATAACCAGGGAAGGAGTACTTGGAGGCACTATGGGATTTTACTTCAGCGAGGGGATCCATGTACTGAATGAAAGGTGGGTTTTGGCCTATTTCGAGGATGGCCATGTTGGCGGTGCAATGCTGTTAAGGTACGAAGTGCTTCCAGGCGGTGAAGTTCGCTGGGAGGTTCTTGATGAATGGCTCTACTGATCCCTTTTGCTTCTTTTCCTTTCTATCGTATGTATCTCTCCCTCTTCAGCGGAAAATGTTTCGGGGAACTCTTCCCTTGCTTCTTTAAGCAACGGCAGGATTGATTTGTATCTTGCGGAAAAATGCCCAATTATTAGCTTTTCAGCATTTGCAAGCCTTGCGATCCTCCCGGCTTCCCTTGCGGTTGTATGAAGAGTTTCGTGAGCCCTCTTTTCCATATCATCACCATAAGTGGCTTCATGGTAAAGGATATCAACGTTTTCAACATATTTTAAAATTTTTTCACTGTATGCAGTGTCTGAGCAGTAGGCCAGGGATCGCGGTTTCCAGGGTGGAAGTGTAAGCCTGTGGTTGGGGATGGTTTCCCCTTCGGGTGTGACGAAGTCCTTGCCGCTTTTAATACTGTGAATATCCTTAACAGGGATATTGAAATAATCAACAGCATCCTTCCTGATATTCAGTTGTACCTCCTTTTCAAGGAAAATAAACCCTGTTGTGGGTATCCGGTGTTTTAGCGGGATGGTCCTGACAATCACCATTTCATCTTCATATATGGTTTGCTGTCTTTTTGAGCCTGATGGATGAAACACTATGTTAAAGGGAAGGGGATGTTCATAGAAATAGGGTGATACCAGTTCAATAATCTGTTTCAGCTTCGCATTTGCATATATGTGCAGGTCGGTTGTCCTGCCCAGCAGGCTTAAAGTGCTGATCATTCCAAAAAGCCCGAAAATATGATCTCCATGCAAATGGGTTATGAAAATATGGTTGATCTTTCCGAACCTGATCCCGTTTTTGCGAAGCTGCATCTGTGTTCCTTCTCCGCAGTCAATTAAAAAATACCGCTCATGTACGTTAAGCACATGAGCGGCAGGATATCTGGAAGATGTGGGCACTGCAGAACTGCTGCCCAGTATCGTCAATGTAAAAGACACATCAAATAAAATAGTTTAACAACCTGCTTCAACTCTTGTTTATTAGCTTTGCAGCTTCATCAACATTTGGTGCAATATTGAGGACTGTATCAAGCTGAGAGATGGTGATCAGTCTTTCAACTGCATCATTAAGTCCGGTAAGCACAAATTTGCCTTCGGCATTTTTGGCAAGCCTGTTTGCAACAAGGATCGCACTTAACCCTGATGAGTCGCAATACTTGCACTTTTTCAGGTCAAGAATGATATTCTTTTCCCCTTTCCCGGAAATAAGTACCAACTCTGACTTGAGTGTGGGAGCAACGTGAGTGTCCAGTTTTTCCTCAAGTACTTTAATCAAAGTGTAGTTGTCAAATTTTTCAATATTAAGCTCCATTATTTGCAAATTTTCCGTTAATATACAAATTTTGACGGAAAAAAAAAGTTATTTTGAACCGGAATCTTTTTTACTGTCCTTTCCTTCCTTGTCTTCCGGCTTCTTGTCTTCCGGCTCTTTTTCTTCGGAACCTACCTCTTTAGTCTTTTTTTCCTTTCCGGTTTCATCATCTGCTTTTTCTTTTTTTTCCTTTTTTTCTTCTTTCACTTCTTTTGGTTCGCTGGCGGCAGCCGGAGCATCCTTGCTTTCCTTTTCTTTTGGCTCACTGGCGGCAGCCGGAGTATCCTTGCTTTCCTTTTCTTTTGGCTCACTGGCGGCAGCCGGAGCATCCTTGCTTTCCTTTTCTTTTGGCTCACTGGCGGCAGCCGGAGTATCCTTGCTTTCCTCTTCTTTGGTTTCACTGGCGGCAGCCGGAGTATCTTCAGATTTCTCTTCCTTTGCTTCGGCCTTACCCTTATCTTTCTTTGACGATGCTTTTTTATCCTCTGCTTCCTTGGCTTTTTTGTCCTCTTTTACTTTTCCGGAACCTTCCATCTCTTCCTTCAGGGAAGCCAGCTCGGAGATATCTCCAAGTGTAGTCTTTTCAAGGCTGCTTTTCAGTTTTCTCATAGTTTTCTTGTCCGGAGCATCCTTTTTCTTTGCATCCGCCTCTTTTGCCCTCGGAGAATCTTTCTTCTTCTCCTCTTCATAAGTTTTTGTATGTGACAGGACAATCCTTTTGGCTGTTTTTGAAAACTCAATAACCTTGAATGGTAGTTTTTCATCAACTTTAACCTGTGATCCATCTTCCTTCACCAGATTCTTTGCGGATGCAAAACCTTCCACACCATAGGGGAGTGAAACAATTGCGCCTTTGTCAAAAACTTCAACTACTGTTCCTTCATGAACTGAGTCAACACTGAAAACTGTTTCGAACACATCCCAGGGGTTTTCTTCCAGTTGTTTGTGACCCAGGCTGAGCCTTCTGTTTTCCTTGTCTATTTCAAGAACAACCACTTCAATATTTTCACCTATAGAAGTGAACTCAGAAGGGTGCTTAACTTTTTTCGTCCACGAAAGGTCTGATATATGTATTAGTCCATCAACACCCTCTTCAATCTCAACAAAAACGCCGAAGCTGGTAAAGTTGCGCACCTTGGCGGTATGCTTGGATCCCACAGCATACTTTTCCTCAATTTTCTCCCACGGATCTTCCTTAAGCTGCTTTATTCCGAGTGACATCTTTCTCTCTTCGCGATCCAGTGTCAGTATCTGGGCTTCAACGATATCACCAACCTTCATGAACTCCTGCGCACTTCTTAAATGCTGTGACCATGACATTTCAGACACGTGTATAAGTCCCTCAACACCAGGTGCAATTTCTACAAAAGCCCCGTAGTCGGCCATTACCACAACTTTCCCCTTAACCCTGTCACCAACTTTGAGGTTTGGATCCAGAGAATCCCATGGATGCGGGGTAAGCTGTTTCAGTCCAAGAGCAATACGCTTCTTATCATCGTCAAAGTCGAGTATAACAACATTCAGTTTCTGGTCGAGTTCGACTATCTCTTCGGGGTGGTTGACCCGTCCCCATGAAAGGTCGGTTATATGTATCAGTCCGTCAACACCTCCGAGATCTATGAATACACCGTAGGATGTAATATTTTTAACGGTTCCTTCGAGAACCTGTCCTTTTTCAAGTTTTGCAATAATTTCTTTCTTCTGCTGTTCAAGCTCTTCTTCAATCAGAGCTTTGTGGGAAACAACAACATTCTTAAATTCATGGTTTATCTTAACAACCTTGAATTCCATGGTCTTGCCCACATATGCGTCGTAATCACGTATTGGCTTTACATCTATCTGTGATCCTGGCAGGAATGCTTCTATGCCGAATACATCTACAATCATACCCCCTTTTGTGCGGCACTTGATGTAACCGTTGATAATTTCATCTTTTTCCAGGGCTTCATTGACCCTGTCCCATGAGCGCAATGCTCTTGCTTTTTTGTGTGACAGGACAAGTTGTCCTTTTTTGTCTTCCTGACTTTCAACATATACCTCAACCTTGTCTCCGGGTTTCAGATCGGGGTTATAGCGAAATTCGTTGAGGCTGACAACACCTTCCGATTTGTAGCCGATATTGATTACAACCTCACGTTTGCTCATGGAAATGACTGTCCCTTCCACAACCTCGTTGACGTTAACAGTGGAAAGGGTTTCATCATACATTGCCTCGTATTTTTCTCTTTCCTGAGGGGAATAGTCGTCTTCTTCAAGGTTGTCCCAGTTGAATTCCTTTTTCTGCTCAACAGGTTCTTCAACTGTTTCTTCAGAAACTTCACCGCTTTCACCTTCTGATCCTGAAGTTTCTGCTGATGCTTCAACAGTTTGTTCTTCACCGGATGTTTCCTTTGCCTCTTCGGCAAACTGTTTTGGATCTTCCTGATCATCCTCCTCTTGTGATACAGCTTCTTCAGTTTTTTCAGCTGCTTCCTTCGCGGTTCCTTCAGTTTTTTCATCTGCCTCCTTTGAGGCTTCTTCAGTTTTTTCATCTGCTTCCTTTGAGGCTTCTTCAGTTACCTCATTTTTGGCAGATAACTCCTCTTTTTCCTTATTTACCTTTTCATCCTTATCCGGACTGCTTTTTTCATCTTCGCCCGTACTCTTTTCTTCTGAAGTTTCTTTGTTTTCAGGGTTCTCAGTTAAATCCCGGTCTTGCTGTTCAATGCTTTTTTGTTCCTTATCAGTCATGATAGTTTAAATAATTGATTAGTGATTAATAGGTTAGACATTATATTTTCATAAAGCTTTAAAAATGCAAATGTACATTAAATTTTTTTATCTGAAAATAACACAGGCAGATGAAAAAAAAATAACGGGAAAGAAAAAACGATTCCTTCTTTGGACTGATCTTTTGATTTTTAGAACAAAGTTCAGCCTCTTTACAGTCGCAAAAAATCATGCAAGTTTATTGAATATTATAAATATGGCTAAAAAATTGCACCTAAACAACGAAAGATACACCCGGAAATTTTACCATACTGAAAAAATCGCTATATAAAAAGATCAAAAATGCCTTATATTTGAAGTGGTTTGTTATTTGATCTTCAATTTTTTTACAGACAAATTATTAAAAACCAAATGGTAAGGCGGGATATGCGAAAAATTCTTGTAACAGGGGGTGCCGGGTTTATTGGTTCCCATCTTTGTGAAAGGCTTCTAAGTGAAGGGAATGAAGTTATATGCCTGGATAATTTTTATACAGGCTCCAGGAAAAATGTGTTACATCTGCTGGACAACCCCTATTTTGAAATCCTCAGGCATGATGTTACAATTCCCTGTTACCTGGAAATAGACGAAATATACAACCTTGCATGTCCGGCTTCACCCGTTTATTACCAGATCAATCCTATTAAGACTGTAAAAACATCAGTAATGGGGGCGATCAATATGCTTGGACTTGCAAAACGAAAGCATGCAAAAATTCTCCAGGCATCATCAAGTGAAGTATATGGGGATCCTAAAGTACATCCCCAGAAGGAGGATTACTGGGGATATGTAAATCCCGTGGGGATACGCTCATGTTATCATGAGGGGAAGCGATGTGCCGAAACACTTTTTATGGATTACCATATCCAGAACGGTTTGAAGATTAAGATACTTCGCATATTCAATACCTACGGTACCCGCATGCAGCTGAACGATGGCCGTGTTATGTCAAATTTTATCGTGCAGGCGCTTAATGGTGAGGAGCTTACTGTACATGGAGACGGGATGCAGACCCGGTCTTTCCTCTTTGTGGATGACCTGGTTGACGCCATGGTCATTGCAATGAATACCCCCGATGAATTTACCGGTCCGGTTAACATCGGAAACCCCGAAGAGATCACGGTAATGGAGATTGCGGAGAAGATAATTGGTATGACCGGTTCAGCCTCAGGGATTAGTTTTCACCCGGGACGTGAAGATGACCCTGCCAGGCGTAAACCTGACATATCGCTTGCACGGGATGAACTTGACTGGGAACCGCGTGTTGGACTCGAAGAAGGGCTTGCAAGGACAATAGAGTATTTCAAAAAGGCATTGCCCTGAGCGGGATTCAATATGGGAAGTCACACTTGCAGAAGGGAAATCCATAATTTTTTTTTCATATTTGAAGAAAATTTAAAATAAAGATGAAAGGAATTATTTTGGCCGGCGGGTCAGGCACCCGTCTTTACCCTGTTACAAAAAGCGTATCAAAGCAGATCCTGCCTTTATACGACAAACCGATGATTTATTATCCATTGTCGGTGCTTATGCTTGCAGGAATAAACGAGATACTGATAATTTCTACTCCACGGGATTTGCATCTTTTCAGAGATCTGCTTGAAGACGGGAGTCAGCTTGGACTCAAGATTTCATATGCCGAACAGCCGGAACCTGGCGGACTTGCCCAGGCATTTATTATTGGCCGCGAGTTTACTGGCAATGATAATGTTTGCCTTGTTCTGGGAGATAATGTGTTTTACGGTCACGGACTTGGAGGAATTCTCTCCGGAGCATCCGGCCTTAATGATGGAGCCATTGTATTTGGTTATTATGTAAACGAACCTGAAAGATACGGAGTTGTAGAGTTTGATTCAAAAGGAGATGTTCTCAGCATAGAGGAGAAACCGGCAGACCCAAAGTCCAATTATGCTGTTACAGGGCTCTACTTTTACAGTAATGATGTACTGGAGAAGGCGAAAAAGCTTAAACCCTCGTCCCGGGGTGAGCTTGAGATAACTGACCTTAACAGGCTTTACCTGGAAGAGGGCCGGCTCAGGGTTCGGCTTCTGGGCAGGGGAATGGCCTGGCTTGACACAGGCACACATGAGAGCCTGATGGATGCATCAAATTTTATCCATACCATTGAGAAACGGCAGGGACTAAAAATAGCATGCATTGAAGAGATTGCTTTCAACAGGGGACTGATTGACAGGGAACAGCTTGCATACCTTGCATCTCAGCACGGTAAAAGCAGTTACGGGGACTATTTACTGAAGATATCTAAAGGAAATTAAAAATTAAGCATATTATGAAAGTTTCGGAGGTGGGGCTAAATGGACTTATGCTGGTGGAACCGGAAGTTTTTGAGGACCAGAGGGGATATTTCTTTGAAAGCTACAATGAGGAGAAGTTTGCACGTAACGGACTCAACTATCGTTTTGTGCAGGATAACCAGTCGCGTTCCGTAAAGGGGGTTGTAAGGGGACTGCATTATCAGCTTGAGCCGTATGCTCAGATCAAGTTGCTGAGGGTCCTCGAAGGAAAGGTGCTGGATGTTGCTGTAGATATAAGGGAAAACTCGCCAACATTCGGCAAATGGTATTCGGTTGAGCTGAGTGATGAAAACAGGAGGCAGGTCTTGATCCCGAAGGGGTTTGCACATGGCTTTACAGTTATTTCAGATTATGCAACCGTTTTTTACAAATGCGACCGTCTGTATAATCCGGGATCGGAGAGGGGAATCAGGTTTGACGATGAGGTTTTGGGTATTGACTGGGGGTTCCCTGTTGAAAAAGCCATAGTCTCAGAAAAAGATGCCAGCCTCCCTTCATTTCATGACGCGGAAAAAAATTTCATATTCCGGGCAGAAGGCTGATTTATTTTGTGGAAAGAGCAGGCTTGATGCAACATAAGATGGTTTTTATTCCTGTTCACAATTATCCGGTATTTTTGTCAAACCAAACTATTAAAGTATGAAGCCTGTTTTAATAACCGGCACAAATGGCCAGCTTGGAAGAAAGCTTTTCAAACTCACATCCGCTGCCGGAAATGCTGCAGATTATATTCATACATCAAGGCGGGAACTTGACATAACAAACAGTTATGAGGTTGAAGAATTCCTGGCCGGAAGCGAAATAAAATGTATTGTAAACTGTGCTGCCTATACTGATGTTGATATGGCAGAAAAGCAGAAGGACCAGGCAATGCTTGTGAACCATGCGGCAGTCGGGCATCTTGTTTCTGCTGCAGAAAAGAATCAGGCTTACATTATACATATATCAACCGATTATGTTTTTGACGGAAAATCAAATATACCCTACAGGGAAGATGACTTACCAAGGCCTTTGTCGGTTTACGGCATGACAAAGCTGAAGGGGGAGGAAGAAGTCCTGAAATATAACAAAGGAATGGTTATCCGCACTTCATGGCTATACTCATCCGAAGGGCGTAACTTTTTCACAACCATGCTGAGACTGGGAAAAGAACGGGATGAGATTAGTGTGGTTTTTGATCAGGTCGGATCCCCAACGTTTGCAGGAGATCTGGCTAAAGCAGTTATGAGGATCATTGAGTGTGTATCAGGGGAGCCTGCGAGGTTTATGCCCGGGATATTTCATTATGCTAACGAAGGGATTTGCAGCAGATATGATCAGGCAGTGGAGATAATGAAGACTGCCAATTTAAACTGCCGTGTCGTACCTGTTGAAAGTGAACAGTATCCCCTTCCTGCAAGGCGTCCGCATTACAGTGTGCTGAACAAGTCAATGATTAAAAGGTTGTATATACCGGACATACCCCACTGGAGGGATAGTCTGATAAAATGTACGGATGAAGTAATTACTTAAAAATCTGATATCATGGAAGATGTTTTAAAAACCGCAAAAGAACGGGCAAAGCTTTGGATGTCAGGCAGCTTCGACGAAGATACGAAGGCTCAGGTAAAAAAGATGTATGAAGAAGGTGGACCTGAACTCATAGATGCATTTTACCGTCATCTTGAATTCGGAACGGGCGGGTTGCGTGGTGTAATGGGGCCCGGAACCAACAGGATGAACATATACACTGTGGGGATGGCAACGCAGGGACTGGCAAACTATTTGAAGAAACAGTTTGCCGGAAAAGAAATGATAAGTGTGGCAATTGCTTACGATACAAGGAATAACAGCAGGCTTTTTGCAGAAACGGCAGCCGGCATATTTGCAGCGAACCGGTTCACCGTTTTTCTGTTTGATGATTTCAGACCCACTCCTGAATTGTCATATGCAATACGTCAATTTGGCTGCCAGTCAGGGGTGGTTATAACTGCCTCCCACAATCCGAAAGAATACAATGGCTACAAGGTTTACTGGGAGGATGGAGGGCAGATCATTCCTCCGCACGACGGCGGCATCATTGAAGAGGTGAAAAAGATCTCCGGTCCCGAACAGGTGAACTATAAAGGCGATAAAAAGCTTATAAAAAGAATAGGAGAAGAGTTCGACAGGAAGTACCTGGACGAGATTGCAAAGCTTTCCCTGTCGCCCCGAACAATAAAAAAACAAAGGAATATGAAAATAATCTACACTCCACTTCATGGTACGGGAGTGAAGCTTATTCCTCAATGTCTTGAAAAGTTCGGTTTTGAAAATGTGGAAAGTATACCTGAGCAGGAAACTCCTGACGGCAATTTCCCTACTGTTGGTTCACCCAATCCTGAAGATCCTGCAGCATTTGAAATGGCAATAAAAAGGGGCAGGGAAACAGGCGCACTGCTTATACTTGCAACTGATCCTGATACCGACAGGGTTGGAGTCGCGGTAAGGGATAACGCCGGTAATTACCGGTTGCTCAATGGTAACCAGACTGCTGCTATAATTGTGTATTATCTCCTTGAAAACCTCAGGTCGGCCGGCAAGCTCAGGGGTAATGAGTACATTGTAAAGACAATTGTAACATCTGATCTTATAAGCGATATAGCAGACAAGTACGGTGTGGAGTGTTACGATGTGCTCACCGGGTTTAAGTTTATAGCGGGATTGATGAAAGAACTGGAAGGTAAAAAACGTTTCGTTGCAGGATGCGAGGAAAGCTACGGATATCTTGCAGGTGATTTTGTAAGGGACAAGGATGCGGTAGTATCAAGTGCACTGATCTGTGAGATAACTGCATGGATGCTTGACAGCGGGAAGACACTTTTTGACCTGCTAACTGACATTTACCTGGAATTCGGTTTATACAGGGAGTTGCTGGTCTCTCTTGAAAAAAAGGGTCGAAGCGGAGCCGGCGAGATAGCCGCTATGATGGAGGGGTTCAGAAACTCTCCACCTGATTCTATATGCGGTTCCGATGTTATGCAGGTTAACGATTACCTGAAGCAAAAATCCTTTGACACTATCAGTCACCTCAGACATCCTATCGATCTCCCAAAGTCAAATGTTTTGCAGTTTTTTCTCAGGGACGGCACGAAGATATCTGTTCGCCCTTCCGGCACTGAACCTAAGATCAAGTTTTATTTCAGTGTGAATGAAAAGCTTGAAAAGAGGGAAGATTTCGAAAAGGTGAGCAGCCTCCTGGATAATAAACTTGAGTCATTGTGCAGGGAATTCGGGATTAAATAAATTTGCATTACCCTGTAACTGTACAATTTTTTAAAAACGATAAATAACACAAATAAATTTAGCTATTTATGAAAACATACAGGAAGGAATTGTGGTTTAATACTTCAAAACGCCGCGAGCTCATAAATATCACGCCTGACATACAACAATGCCTTAGTGAGAGCGGCATCAGGGAAGGGATTCTACTGTGCAATTCGATGCACATAACTTCAAGTGTGTTTATCAACGATGACGAGTCGGGGTTGCACAACGATTTTGAACTATGGCTTGAGAAGCTGGCTCCTGAAAAGCCCCATTCACAATACCGCCATAACGACGGGGCGGAGGATAATGCCGACGGGCATTTAAAACGCACTATAATGGGGAGGGAAGTTGTGGTGGCTGTAACCAGTGGTTCTCTCGATTTTGGGCCCTGGGAACAAATTTTTTACGGCGAGTTTGACGGGAAAAGGAGAAAAAGGGTGCTCGTAAAGATAATCGGGGAGTAGATTTTTCTCTTAAATTTTTCATCAATTTGACCGGTAGTTGCCTTCCGGATAGCGATTCTGTCCATCACTTCCACAGCCGGAAGCTCAGGTGGCTGTATGTCCCTCACTTCCCCGTGCAGGAATCACAGCTGGCAACAACTCCCGTATTTCCCTTATTCGCTGAAGAAATTGTCCCTGAAATTTACCAGGTAAAGTTTCCCTTTTGCTCTTGTAAAAGCAGTGTAAAGCCACCTTAGATATTCGGGTCCAGGCATCTCTTCCCGGAAAAACCCCTGGTCAATGAACACATTTTTCCATTGTCCGCCCTGGGCTTTGTGGCAGGTTACAGCATAGGCGAATTTAACCTGAAGTGCGTTGAAGAACGGATCTGACCTGACTTTCTCATACTGTTTCCTTTTCCCTTTCACATCTGCATAATCTTCTGCTATGTTGTAAAACAGGCTTTTCCCTTCACTGCTGCCCAGAGATGCTGTTTCTGTATGCAGGGTATCGAGTAAAAGCTTTGCATCAATTTCGAGATGATCATGCTCAAGCAGCCTTACGGTTGCGTCGGCAAACCTGAATCCATAGAGGTCAGTGTATTTATTAATAGTTTTCACTTCAACGATGTCGCCGTTTGCAATAAAACTTGCCGTTTCACTCTCTTCCAGCCAGAAATAGTTGTTTTTGACAACCATCATCAGGTCTCCCGGCGCTATTTCAGATTCCCTTTCAAGTATCTGGTTCCTTATTCCCTGGTTATACCTGTTGGCCATTTTGTTTGACCTGTTGATAACAATAGTTTCTTCCGGAGTGTCTCTTGAATATGCATCAGACAGCAACTCAACCAGATCGGCACCGTTTATTCTTTCCAGGTCAGTGAAGTCCCCAAGATGTATTTCTGGTAAATGCTGAAATCCGGACGATACAAGCTGTCTTATCTTGGTTGCGTTGAAGAGAATTCCCGAATCTTCAGCCTGTCTTACAACTTCATTCAGGAAAAAAGGGTAAACCGGATATCCTGAACCTTCAAGGTATTTTTGGTCAAGTGCCGGACTAATAGTGAGGCCGACAGGGGGGAGTTGTGCTGTGTCGCCGGTAAGCACCAGCTTGCAGTTTTTTTTGTTGAAAACGTATTTGATAAGGTCTTCCAGCAAATTGCCGCTTCCGAAGATATCGGAATCAATTGACCTGTTCCCTATCATAGATGCTTCATCTACTATGAAGAAGGTGTTGGAATGGAAGTTCCTGTCAAGTGCAAACTTTCCGAAAGCATCTGCGGATGATTTTTGTCTGTATATTTTTTTATGAATTGTGTATGCTTTGTGTCCTGAATAAGATGAGATCATCTTGGCTGCCCTGCCTGTAGGCGCCATCAATACAGATTCTATACCAATCCCTTCAAGGGTGTTTACAAGAGAGCTTATGAGAGTTGTTTTGCCCGTCCCTGCATAACCTTTTAAAAGTAAAACACTTTCACTCCTGGATAAGATAAAATCCGGCAGGTAATGAAGTAACTTTTCCTGGCTTTCAGTTGGAGAATGGCCCAGTTTTTGTATTAATATATTTTGGATATGGCTTTTTAACATTATAAATAAAATGATAATTTTAATTGCTTTTTCACGGGTTAAAATTATTTTTTTTTTTACATTTGCATGCAAACTAAAATTTAAAAACGCAGGAGATGAAAACAGTAATTCAGATTGTTTTGACGGTTGCTATTGTTGCTCTTGGATACTTGCTTATTGAAAGCATAATGGCACCAATTCGTTTTCAGGAGGAACAAAGCAGGAGGTATGACAGAACGATTGAACGCCTGAAGAATATACGGACTGCCCAACTGGCTTTTCGCTCACAATACGGCAGGTTTACAGGTTCTTTTGATACTTTGATAGATTTTGTAAAATATGATTCATTCAGGGTTGTAAGGTCGGTAGGTGACTTTGATGACTCAGCTGCTGTAGCCAGGGGAGAAGTTTACAGGGATACAGTTCGTATCAGCGTTAGCGATTCGATCTTCCCCCGGGGATTTAATGTGGATTCACTTCGTTATGTGCCGTTCACCGGTGGCAGGGAGAAATTTTTCCTGGATGCAGGTGAGGTTATGACAGGATCAGGCCTTCCGGTTAAGGTTTTCGAGGCTCATGTTCACAATGATGTATTGCTGCACGGACTGGATCGCCAGATGGTTGTAAACCTGAACGACCAGCGCGTCAGAAGAGACCAGTTTCCCGGATTGAAGGTGGGTGACCTTGAAAGGCCAACCAATAATGCCGGGAATTGGGAATAGCGTTAACGGCATGGATATTAGCCTTATAGACGAAACTTTAGATATTAATTTAACGGAGAATTATCATATATCCATTCAGGGAAGCCTGAATGGATATTCTTTTTCAATACTTGATAAAAGGCGTAATAAGTATATTTTGCTCAGGTACATGCCTTTTGAGCAACAACTTTCACCCGAAGAGTTTGTGCTCCGTGTGGATGAATTGCACAGCTGGGATGAGTATCTGAGCCGGAATTTCGGTTCGGCCTCATTCATCTGGTTATCCACTCGTTATACAATTGTACCGGAATCGCTGTTTGATACACAAAATCTCAGGACATACTTTTCATTTAACCAGGAACCTGATGAAACTGACAGTTTGTTTTACAATGCCGTCAGATCTGCAGGAGCTGTTATAATATTTGCCGTGCCCCGTGGTTTATGTGACAGGTTGACCGGCTGGAACGGTAAAGTAAGGTTTTACAGTCAGATAACCCCTTTCGTGGAAAGGTTGGTTACAGATTACGGTGGTAAAGACGAAAAATACAAGGCAATGGTTAATGTACACCCCGGATTTATTGACATGGCGGTTTTAAAAGGCAACTCGCTGAAGCTATGCAACTCTTACGGCTGTAAAAATGAAAAGGATTTCATTTTTTTTCTGTTGTACGTGTTTGAACAATTGAGGCTTAACCAGGAAGAGACCCCGGTTTTTCTATCCGGCGATATTGACAGGAACTCCCCGCACTTTGAAATGCTGAAAAAGAATATACGCAAAATATCGTTTGAAAAATACAGCGATCATTTCAATTACAGTTATAAATTTATGGAGGTCGAGCCGCACCGTTTTTCAAATTTGTTAAATCTGAACCTGTGCGAATAATAAGCGGAAAATTAAAGGGAAAGCAGTTTCATCCCGGGAAGGGGTTCAGGGACCGTCCAACTACCGATTTTGCAAAGGAAGCCCTTTTCAATATACTCAACAACTATTTTGATTTTGAAAATGTAAGTGTACTTGACCTTTTTTCAGGTACAGGCAGCATAAGCTTTGAATTTGCATCAAGGGGGTGCCCTTCGGTGGAGCTTGTGGAGCTCAATTCAAAATATGTTTCAGTGATAGAAAAGAGCATAAGGAAGATGGAGCTTGAACAGATATCGCCCTACTCCGGTGATGCATTTTCTTTTATCCGCAATACCCCCTCATCATATGACATTATATTTGCCGATCCGCCACATTCAATGGAAAGGCTTGAAGATATTCCCGGTATGGTGTTTGAGCACGGCATTTTAAATGAGGGTGGATGGCTCATTCTTGAGCACGACAAAAGGTATGATTTTTCCACACTTCCCTGTTTCAGGGAAACCCGCCGATACGGGAATGTGATTTTCTCTGTTTTTGAAAAAGGCTGATCTCCCCGGTTTGCACATACCTGTAAAACTATTCATAACAATTTTTTCTGCTGTTAGTTTGTAACCTTTAGAAGGTTCAGACGTCTTACATTTCAGTTAAAGATTCTTACCTCTATTTTAATTGTTTAACTTAAAATCTTTTTAAAGATGCAATACCAGATTATGAAAAGATTCCTTAAGGCCGGACTGGTAGCCGCTTTCGCTTTTTTGCTTTCCGTACAGGCAGCCGATGGACAGTTCTGGAGAAGGACATCCCTGACCGGAAGCGGTGAGGTTATTACCGAGATACGCGACCTGAAAGGATTCAGCAGGATAGAAGCTGGAAGCAGGGCAAACGTTTATATCTCCTTTGGGGATGAATGGCATGTAGTAGTAGAAGCTGACGACAATGTGATGGAGTATATTGAAACCGGTGTCAGAAGGGAAACCCTCAGTATAGGAATGGACAATTCCGTCAGGTCGTTTGCAGGGGTTACTTTCAATGTTTATGTTAAAATGCCTGTACTGGATTATCTCCAGGCCAACGGAGCGACTGACATAATTATTGAAGACCCTGTAAAACAAAATTCAATATCTTTAAAAGCTTCCGGGGCAAGCAACATTAAGCTTTTTGTAGATGTAGATGCGCTGGAGATAAATACATCGGGAGCTTCAGATATTGATATTGAAGGATTTGCTCACTATGCCGGGGTAACTGCCAGTGGTGCAAG
>PUMT01000203.1 GCA_003551495.1 Bacteroidota bacterium | reverse complement strand
TGGTTGGTCCTTGATCCGGGCCATACATCACTGAATTCCCTGTCATCTGTAATAGGGTTCAGGGTTTTACTTTTGTGCCTGTTTACCCAGCTTGCGAACCTGTCCTGTCCGTCAGGGTTAAGCGAAGGATCAATAATTATCACCATATTGTCAAGTACCTCCTCAATTTCCTGACTCATTCCGGCGGCCAGGTAATAGGCAACAAGCGGAGCCGCATTGTGTGCACTATGTTCATTTCCGTGTACACCGTATCCCAGCCTTACAATCAGAGGCATTTCATTTATATCAACATCAGCTGACCTGTCAGGGTCGCTCAGAGCCAGATGATTCTCCCTGATCGATTCGAGATTACGGTGATTTTCTTCGGATGTTATGACCAGATGGACAAGAGGCCTTTGCTGGTAAGAGCGGGCATATTCGTAAATAATAGCCCTGTCAGACCTGTCCGCTACAGCCTGCATGTAATAATAAAGGGGAGCACTTTGAATATGCCATTCCCCTATCTGGTATCCCAGAAACTCTTCAGGTGTGGGGATTGACTGGTCATACTGAATATCAGGAAGGTAATATGTGAGATCAACCTGTGCACCTAACCTGAAAAATGCTGATAGCAATAAAATTAAAAGAACGGTCTTTTTCATAGTTCAAAGTTTTGGTTGGAAAATTGGTTTAATGATATTGTACCCGGAAAGATATAAATTTTTACTTATGTAATTTTAACAGTTCATCCAAAAACAGGTGGCTTGTGAGCAGAAAAAATTACCGGTAATCAAAAAATATTGTTTTTTACCCCGATTTATTTGAAAAATGGAAATTAAGCCTTTAAATTTGTTTAGCAGAGGGGGAAAGATAAAACTACAAGGTATGCCTGATAATGACAATAATTCATTTACAGTTCATTAGCAGAACTGAATATATATTTCCCGGTTAAGTGCCGCCGGGGGCGTACTCCGAAAAGCCTTACGAGTAGGAACAATAAAAACAATAAAAGTTATGAAAAAACAAGCTATTACTCTGGGACGCGTAGGGATACTACTGCCTATCGCCGTAATTATTCCTATAATAGGATGGCTGGCAAGTATTGCAGGACTGATCTTGATCCTGATTTCCCATTACAATTTTTCAAAAGCTTTTGAAAAGCCACCAATATTCAACAAGGCTTTACTGGGGCTAATTATCTCTTTTTTCGGCCAACTGATCGGGGGAATAATAATAGGAATAAGTGTGGGGCTTGCTGCATTTACATTAGCTGAAGGAGCTGTAACAGACTACCAGGAAGGTCTGTCGATAATATTTGGAAGCGGCTTTGCCATTTTCGGACTGATTATAGTGCTTGCTGCAGCTATTATAGGTGCTTATTTCCTGTTCCAGTCACTTAAGGCACTCGCTGAAGATACAGGTGTTGGTCTTTTCAAAACAGCCGGATTGCTCTATTTCATCGGTGCTATAACTTCTATCATTATTGTCGGACTCCTGGTAATGTTTGTGGGATGGATCATCCACGTGGTAGCTTATTTCTCAATAAAACCCGACCCGGCAGCCGAAGCAGCAACAACTGTGTAATCAGGTTAGCAGTACATCAGGGTTTTCATAACTGAAAGTCTTGAAGCAAGTATAAAGGATTATTGCACATTTTCAGAATTACTCATAATTCTTATGTGCAATAATCCTTTTTTATTTATCATAACTGATTTTTGGAACAAAACATTTTTATTCCCGTATCAATAGAAACTCTGATGGTATCAAAAGTTTTAAAAATATAAGTCAACAATACCCTTTAAATAAAATACTAATCAAACTTTTTTAAAAATGAAGAATATAAAATTGAAATTTATTAATACGTGGTTACTCGCCGGGGTTTTGCTTTTATTCACCTTCGGCTGTACTGAAGATGACGATGTGCTGCCTGCCGATAAACTGACAGGTGACTGGCTGGGAGTATTTAGCACCCCCCTTATGGGCCCGGGGGATTTGTATTGTAACGGGATGTTTGCCAGTTTTGACGGCACAGACTTCAAGCTGGTTACATTCATGGAAGCCGACCAGGTGGCGGGAATGAAAGGTTCATATGAATATGAAGAGGAGGAAGGCTTGCTGTTTCATTTCTCCCACATGTGGGTTGAAGAGGAAGCTGACTGGGTGCAGATCCCGCCTGAAGAAGAATTCTCTCAGGGCGGTATAGGTGTTGAATTCTCTTCAGACGGCAACACGGTTACCATTACTGAACCGGAAGAAGGTGAAACTCAGTTTATATTGCATAAACGTACTCTGACAATACCATCCGAAGCCTCAGGTCAGTGGACCGGACTTGGCATGCTGCTAACTGTATCTGAAACAGGAGAATTCCTGATGGAATCAGATGAAGGAATGGATGCCGGCTACCTGAACCTTATAACAGATGTCGGGGGAACAGACTACTTGCTGGTTCACATTAACGAAAGCACTGTTGAAGCAGATGGTTACTGCAATATTTACAAGCTGATGGGCTATGATTTCAATACAGAGGAAGATAAGTTTACCTTGACAGACGGGGATTTTGAAATTGTTTTCTCCCGTCTTGAACCGGTAGAAGGTGACGAGCTGATCGGTGAATGGCTCGGCATATTTGACGAATCATTTCTTGGGCCTGGTGACAGGGACTGCGATGCTATTTACTTTCAATTTGATGAAACCGATTTCAAATTGCTCTCTTTCCTTGAAAGTGATCAGGCTGCCGGATTCGAAGGGGAATATTCATTCCTTTTCCAGGGTGGACTGGAACTGGATATTACCAGTGAATGGCATGAAAGCATTTTCAACTGGCAAAATGTCCAGCATACTGCAGTTCTCCCAATTATTGCGGAGGATGACGGTAATACTTTGACTGGGACGGACCCGCATGGTGAGGTAGATTTAGTACTTCACAGGACGGAACGTTCACACCCTTCGGATATTGACGGCTGGTGGGTTTATATTGAAGATGGTGATATTATAGCCACCTTCTTTATTGACCACAGTGACGGTTCGTTTGAGTATGATCAGAGTGGGGAATTGCAGTCAGGCTACATCTGGGATATTGGTGAAATAAACGGCAACCGGTATCTTCTTTCACATATCCAACATTGCGATTTTGTTGGTTTAGGTGAAAACGCCGATTTTTACACAATAAACAGGTATGAAGTTGATGAAGTTGAGCCTGATACATTTATCTTTAAGCTATGGCACGGGGATCATTTGATGGAGTTTCTTGAAATGCCACCCAGTTAGCCTGAAACAAACAGACAAAAAATTTAAAAAACCACACAAGCTATTATAGAAGAGAGGGTGACTCAGACTTTTGAGTCACCCTCTCTTTTGTGTTGTTATGATCATAAATATTCCCAGAATTTCAATTATCAGGAGTTTAATTATTCATAGCCAGAGCCTCTTGTTTAATGACCGGGAGTATCCCATAGCCTGGATGTCTTTAGGGCTAAGCCCCTTTTGGGCATTCCCGTGCCTAAAAGACGCGGGTTTTCAGTTAAACTAAAACTGTTCAAGTATGGCAATCCTCTTTTCAATCGGAGGATGCGTGGCAAACAGACCGTTGAAAAAAGAGAAGAGATCCTTCTTCTGCTCTTTTGGGTTTTCAATAAAGAGCTGCGCTACATCCTTTCTTGTAACAGCAGCTATACGGGGTTTACGTGATACTTTCCTCAGGGCTGAGGCAAGGGCTTTAGGCCTTTTTGTTGCCTGGGCTGCACCTGCATCAGCCATATACTCCCTTTTACGTGATATTGCAAACCTGAAAAGGGAAGTAATGAAAAACCCGGCAATAGCAAGGGCAAGGGCTATAAGCATTACCATTCCCCGGTTCCTTCCCCCTCCCCTGCTCCTTGTCATGCTCGAATAAATAAATGATCGCAGGATCACTTCCACAAGCATGGCAAAAATGCCGACGAAAACTATAGATACTATGAGCAGGCGGACATCCCTGTTTCTTATATGCGAAAGCTCGTGTGCTATAACAGCTTCCAGCTCTTCATCATCAAGCTCGTTTATTATGCCGCGGGAGAGTGTGACGGTATAGGTTTTTTTGTTTATCCCGCTGGCAAAAGCATTCAGGGAATCATCTTCTATTACGTTTACCTTTGGCATGCTCATCCCGGATGCTATGCAGAGGTTTTCCACAAGATTGTAAACCCTTTTGTTTTCCTTCCTTTCAAGGGGCTTTGCACCTGTCGCATTACGGATGATTGATGTGTTTGCATACCACGCGATAAGAAACCAGATAAGCACTCCGGCCAAAAGCCAGGGCACCACCCTTATAAATGTCTCGTTGACATAATCGGTAGTATAATATTCGGGCCTGGTGAAATATATAAACAACCATGCCAGTCCCAGTATAACAATGGGGAACATCAGCAGCAGTATGGTTGACCTTATATTGTTGTTCCAGATCTGTGTTTGCAGTCCGATGTACTTCATAAGTATATTGTTTTGACAGCCTAAAGCTGTTAGGCGGTATCAGTTAATCTTAAAAATTGATTTTGGGTGCCTGTTCGTGGGCAGCCCTCTGTTCAGAAGAGATCTCAAACATAGGCTGTCTTTTGAAACCGAACATTCCGGCAAAAAGCACTGCCGGGAAAACCTGTATGGCATTGTTAAGCTCTTTGGTCGCCGAGTTAAAGAATCTTCTTGAAGCGGCAAGCTTGTTTTCCACATCGGAGATCTCCTCCTGAAGGTTCATGAAATTCTTGCTTGCTTTAAGGTCGGGGTAAGCCTCGACTGCAACCCTCAATCCTGCGAGAGCACCCGATAACTGGTTCTCTGCATCTATCCTGTCATTTAACCCGGTTGCACTCATTGCCTTTGAGCGTGCATCGGTTATGTCGGTAAGCACCTGACTTTCATGCTTCATATAACCCTTTACCGCATCCACAAGTTGTGGGATCAGATCGTGGCGCTGCTTGAGCTGAACATCAATGTCGGCAAATGCATTTTCCCGGTTATTCCTGAGTTTAACAAGCCTGTTGTAGGTGAATATCACGATTAAAACAACAAGCGCAACTACTATCAATATAATCCAGGTTGAATCCATCTTTTTGATTTTTAAATTTAAGGTTTATTATATCCTGCAAATTTCAGTAAATTAGGTTAAATATCTCTGCGTAAAAACTGATACTTGGAGTTAAAAATTGTTCCAGACGATAAAATTAACAAATTGTACCGGAAACTGTTCAGTCTGGCATTTTTTATCACACCAGATCCGGAATCTTCATTTATTTGGCGGCATATCCCTCCGGGAGGGAAGAGCAACAATAATAACAATTAAAACCGATAAGGCAATAACCACAATTCTGAATATAAGCCCCTCATGGAACGATGCCTGAAAAATGCCTGCTGCGGCCCTTGATGCACTGTTCAAACCGATTAACAAAGTAATGAAAATAACGGCCAGCATAAGAATATTAGCAATAATTGCTTTTATCGACTTTTGGTAAACATTCTTCTGAATTACCATATAAAGGAAAATACTGACAAACGGCAGCAGGAAACCGTTAAGCGCCTGTGCAAGGATAATTGCAGGAACAGTCCTAATGTTCAGCAAGGCAAATCCAATCCCTGTCCCCAAAACAAACATCCATGTAAGCCGGTAATAAATTGAACCCGGTCTCCATTTTTCAGGATTACCATGTCCAAGTACACTTGAAAGGGTTACCGCAGCAGCAAGGGGAGCAGTTACGGCCGAAGTAAACCCGGCTGCAAAAAGTCCAAAACCAAGCAGGTATTTTCCGGAAGAGCCGATTTTGGCCTCCAAAACAGAAGCCAGCTCAGGGAAGGAAAACTCTCCGGCTATAGCTGAGCCGGTTACCAAAACGGCCATAGAAAAAACACCACCCAGCAATATGGCAGTTACAAGGCCAAACCTCATATCCTTAACAGATTCTCCTTTTTTTGAAAGTCCGGAGCCAAGAAAGAGGTTGTAAGGAACGATAGTTGTCCCAATCAGTGCAAGAACCAGCGTTCCGGCATGAGGGCCGGGGAATGACGGCACGAAGGCGCCTTTAAAAATCTCACTTGTGCCGGGGTTAACCATTATTGCAGTAAAAAGAAAGGCTGCCCCCATTGCTACCACGACAATCCCAAGTACAGTAGGAACAATCCTGAGTGACGGCACAAAAAGAAGCGTTGCAGCAAGTACTCCTGTTACAAGCACCGGTATGTATGAAGGGATGCTGAACAACAGCCTGACGCCTTCCGCAGAACCAAGCAGATTGCCGGTTTCGTAAGCAGCCGTGCCTAAAAGTATTGTCCCCGGAACAAATATTAAAACAGGATTCCTTAAGGCAGTATTAGCAAAATAGTTGTGAATTGATTGCCCCAGGTTCCTCCCGGTAAGAATGCTCAGCCTGGATGCAGCTTCCTGCAGCAACAGGCATGCAAGCGTTGAAAAAAGAAGCGCCCAAAGCAGGCTTGTACCGTAGGATGCCCCGCTGCTGGCAGCAGTAGTTACCGTACCGGGGCCAATAAATGCTGCAGAGATAACTGACCAGAACAATATGTTAAGCAGGCGCTTTTTTGTTGACATCTTCTTTTGGTCAATTTAGCATAAAATTTCGCGCTTCATGCATAACAAATATGATGAAAAATTCATTGAATTTTTGAAAAAATTGTCATGGAAGGATCATCATGCAAAATTTTCTCCGCATTCCTAAACCGGGATAGCAACAAGCCTGTCATTTCCTGTTAACAGGTTGCCATTTGACAACCACTCATTTTCGTTATCTCTTTCGGGAATGACAGGCATTCTCTTTTTGGAGTTGTGGATCCTGCTTAAAAGTTCATTGGCTTCAGTTGTCAGAATTGTACAGGTATTTATGACCTCTCCGGTTGACCTGTCAAGCCATTCACTCCATAATCCTGCAAAAGCAAACAGTTCATCACCGGGAAAAGTAAGGATGTATTTCTGCTTTCTTTTCCCCTTCTCATCGAGCCATTGCCATTCATAAAACCCGTCGGCAGGGATCAGGCATCTTTTTCCGGCAGAACCCCTGAAAGAAGGCTTTTCCTTTACAGTTTCGATTCTTGCATTAAGGGTGAACTTCCTGATAGAGTCGTCCTTTGCCCAGTGAGGTATGAGTCCCCATCCGAAAAAACGGATTACACCCGGATCATCATTTGTGATAACAGGGATGCGCGGAAAACGGAAACCGTTATAATCTCCCTCTCCGTCAGCCGGCGCTGCTTCAAAACTGGCTTTGAAACGGTTTTGCAGCTCCAGCGCACTCTTTGATTGTCTGAAAAAGAAACACACTACTGTTTGCAGGTTACTTTTTTATTAAAATCCTTATAAAACCTCAGAATTGCATCAGGTTATTTCTCGTAAACAATTCTCCTTCTTACTTCTCCGCGGGGTGTTTCACGAATGATCTCAACAGTAAGAACATTTCCTTCATCTGACAGTGACCAAACCTCCGTTGACTTTATCTCCCTTGTCTGCATTGCCTGGCCTCTTCCCTGGGCTCTGCGGGAAATTCTGAACACAAGACTTTTGCTGTCATCCGACCATACCAGGTTTGATCTTGCCTCCTGTCCACCCAAACCTGTGTTAACATTTGTTTCCCCGTCGAGAGTGTACTCCTCTTTTACCGTAATAGTTCTCCCGGCCTGATTGACTGCGGTTCTTTCGACAATGAGACTGTTCTCTCCCTGTACAATATTAAGTTCATAAGGGGTTATTTCCCTTCGGCCGTCACCGGGATCACTTTTTTCTTCATTATATTTCCATCTACCCGAAAAATCAACACCTTCCTCCTGGGAGAATGCATCTGAAGCAACAAAAAACAAAACGGAGAGAAAAACTGTTCTAAAAATTCCGGAAATAATTTTCTTCTTCATGACTTATTTGTTTTTTTCTTTTTGATAAATTTATTTTCCAATACAAATTTGCAACATGATTTGCTTGAAACAAAAAAATAATGGATTAACTTAAGTCAATAATGTGATTTCATCGATCAACATTCACAAATGCTAAATGTAATACCTGAATAATTGGTTGATTAAAAAAAATATTCCCCAATAATTTTAAACGCAAATTACAGGGATGACCCTTCAACTGTATCAGGTTCGGATGATTTTATACACAGTGAATTCATCAGGGTCAGGGATGAGATCAAAAAAGAGTTTGAAAAACTGTATAATGAAGAGATAAAACCCCAGTTGTAATAAGCCAGTTTCAGATCTGTTCAATGACCTGATTAATAAACCTGTTCATTTTCTCAAAATGTGAACCGTTCCAGTAAATCCGGTCACAACCCGGACATCGTTTAAAATCAGAAAAATACCGGCTTGTCCTGCTTTGCAGGCGGTCTTCAATATCCTCCTTTCTCACCGGTTCAAGAGGGGTATTGCATTCCATACACCTTGTAAATAAACTAACCTGATTCTTCAGGTCTAATCGATCCAGCACCTCTCTAAGCTGATCCTGGCTCTTTTGTGACCTGATCCAGTAGCCGTGGGTAACCCGGCTGTTTTTCAGCATTTCCCTGTCACGTGTCAGAATAATCCTTCTTTCCCTGACTGATATATCCACTATCTCAGGATCATTGTAACTGATATCGAAAAGTGCATCGAAACCGCACAGCCTCAAATATTTGGCAAGTTTACCAAGGTGGGCATCCAGTATGAATTTCACTTCACGAAGGGGTTTTTCCCTTAACCTGATAACAGGCGATATATCCAGTTTCTCAAATACAGGGTAAACAGAAACTTTATCGTCATCATTCAGGTTATATGAAAAATCTACAGAACTGCCGTTCACCAAAATCAGGTCAACCTCTACATGAGGTACACCCATAGCTTCTATGGCATCTTTGACTGAGGGTCTGCCGTTAAACTGATAAGTGAAAGAGACTTTTCTCCTTTCAGCAGGCAGAAATTCATTCAGTTCCTCGTAAAACCTGAAGTAAGCAAAGTTCATAACCACGGCGGATTCGAATATACAATCCGGTCTGGCAAAATATTCTTAATCTTCTCTTTTATTCTTTAAAGTCTTCACCTTTTTTATCCTCTTCGTTTGCCGGAGGGAATAAATACTTTAGCTCAACCGGTAAAGGAAAAGCAATTAGGGATCCTTGCTGACTGGCTATCTCCGGAAGTGTTCTCAGCAGTCTGACATAAAAGCCTCCTTTTTCACTGCTAAGGATTTTTGCTGCTTCACTAATTTTGTCGGCAGCCTGTTTCTCCCCTTCAGCCTGCACAATAACCGCTCTTCTTTCCCTTTCGGCAGTAGCCTGCCTTGATATTGCCCTTTGCAGGGATTCCGGTATAACCACATCTTTGATTTCGACCATGGTTACCTTAATACCCCAGGGATCGGTTGCTTCATCCAATATA
>PUMT01000035.1 GCA_003551495.1 Bacteroidota bacterium | reverse complement strand
GGTAGTGGATCTGGCACCGGATGTACCTGTTGCCGCAACTAACAGTTTGCTCACGTTTAACATATTTTCATGGGGTTTTGATACTTTTTTTATAAATTTCGGGTGTTTTTCCATTCACAATTATTTAAATAATAACCTTAAACCAATATTAAATGAAACCAATTTATTCAATAAGTCTTATTATCGCATTGTTTTTCGGACTGGCTTTCCAGTCTTGTGAAACACCCGAACCTGAGGTCGAACGTCCTGATTATGTTTTGGTGATCCACGGTGGTGCGGGTACGATCAGTCCTGATGTAATCACTCCTGAGCAGGAGGAAGAATATAAGAGCAAACTCAATGAAGCACTTGAAGCTGGAGAGGCTATTCTGAAAAACGGCGGCACAAGTATTGAAGCTGTAGAGGCTGCCATAATTATTATGGAAGATTCGCCCTTGTTCAACGCAGGCAGGGGAGCTGTTTTTACAAATCAGCTCAGGTGCGAACTGGATGCTTCCGTGATGGAAGGTGCAACCCTTAATGCCGGAGCAGTAGCAGGTGTAACAGATGTGAAAAACCCTATAAAAGCAGCAATTGCTGTAATGGAAAGATCGCCCCATGTTATGATGGCCGGCAGCGGGGCTTCTGTTTTTGCAAAGGAACAGGGACTTGAAATTGTGGAAAACGAATATTTCCATACCCAGCGCAGACTTGACGCTGTTAAAAGGGCTATTGAAGAAGCTCAGCAGGATAACAGCGGAACTGTGGGTGCAGCAGCACTTGATACACACGGGAACCTTGCTGCAGGGACATCAACCGGTGGCATGACCAACAAAATGTATGGCAGGATAGGCGATTCACCCATTATTGGTGCCGGAACCTATGCAAACAATGAATCCTGTGCAGTTTCAGCAACAGGACACGGTGAATACTTTATAAGGCATACCGTGGCAAGCGATATTTCGGCACGTATGCTCTACATGGGAGAGCGCTTTGAGGATGCAGCAAATTATGTGGTTAATGAAAAGCTTGTAAATGTAGGCGCCACAGGAGGAGTTATAGGGGTTGACAAGAACGGCAACGTAGCAATGCCTTTCAACACTCCCGGCATGTACAGGGGGTACGTAAAATCAACCGGCGAAAAGGAAATTGCCATTTTCAAGGATGAGTAGGAGGACTTTTCACAGCCGCGATAAAATTTATAATATTATCGCGGCTTTTGTACCATTATAAACTGTAAACCTAAAATCAAGATACCATGAAGAAAACTATTTTCAAAAAGGTGTCGGTTCCCGTTTTCTTGTTACTTTTTTCATTTATTCTTTTCGGGTGCAAAACGGAACTGCAGACACCGCTTGAGTTAAATGAGTATGCCGAACCTACATCGCATGAAGAAATGATGGATTTTGTCAGGGAAGCTGACAGGCGCTCACGTCAGGTTACCCTGGAAATAATAGGCGAAAGTGTAGAAGGCAGGGAAATACCTGTGTTGAAAATATCGGGTGACACATACGGGACCAATCCTGATAAGATCCAGGTAATGATGTTTGCAATGCTTCACGGTAACGAACACTCCGGAAAAGAAGGCACACTTAAGCTGATAAGGGAATTTGCCGATGGTGATTTAGAGCACTACCTTCAGGATATTGACCTGATGGTACTGCCACTAATGAACCCTGACGGAGCTGAGCAAACACAAAGAAGGAATGCACAGGATATCGACCTGAACCGCGACAACCTTGTTCTGGAATCACCGGAAAATCAGGCATTGAGAAGACTTTTTGTGAAGCATATGCCTGAGGTGACAGTAGATGTGCATGAATACTTCCCCTATGGATCGGCCTGGGAAGAGTTCGGATACCGGAAGGATTTTGACATGCAGATAGGTCTGGTTACAAACCCCAATATTAGCTCTCAGATAATAGAGTATCAGAATGACACATTCCTGCCGTTCATGCAGGAATATATTGAGGAAAGGGGCTACAGCTTTCATAACTACCTTGTTGGAGGGATTCCCAATGAAAGTGTAACAAGGCACAGTACTGTTGACATTAACGACGGGCGGCAAAGCATGGGAATACTGAATACCTTTTCTATGATCTACGAAGGTAAGAACGGCCGTGACCGCTATGCAGACAACATTGAAGAAAGAGCTAACTGTCAGTTCACAAGTATGGTGGGACTTCTTGAATTTGTGATGGCCAACAAACATGATATCAGACAGATGGTTGAGGAAGGCCGTAACAAGCTGATAGAGTCGCAGCAAGGGGAAAAGGTTGCAATACAGACAGAGTTTGTAAAAGGCGATGAGCCCCTGCAAATGCCCCTCAAGAGTGTTTCAACCGGCAACGATACTATAATAGTAGTAGAGGAATATTATCCATATGTGGAGGCTGTACTTGAAGTTGAAAAACCTGCAGGATACCTTGTTCCCGCAGAAGACGAAGACCTGGTCAATCTTCTGCAAATGCATAACGTTACCATTACAGGAGATTTCGTTCCGGAGGATTACAACATATTCAGGTACACCAACATTACCGGGCCCGGTAATATAAGGGTTGAACAGCTGGAAGACCTGCCGCTCGGAGTTGGATACTTCTTTGTACCGATCAATCAGCTTCACTCAAATATGCTGGTTCTGGCCCTGGAGCCGGAATCACAGATAGGTCTTGTAAACTACAGTGCATTCGAACACCTGAAGGAAGAGGATGATTATCCTATACTCAGGGTTTACAAAAGATAACCGGATAGGTTAATTGCATTATATTCAAGAGGGTGTCTCAAATATCTGAAACACCCTCTTTTTTTATAATTGTTATCCGGAAGGATTTTTAAATATCAGATTATCAGTCCCTTGCCTGCCCTACATGCTGTTCCTTGCCGGATTAGTTATAACCTTGAAATCGCGGGAAACTACAAAGTCTGCCATGGGTTTTAGCGAAAGAACACTTTGGTGTTCTTTTTCGAGAACCTTTATCCTGAATTCATCATGAGTTTCTTTTCCTCTTATGAGCTGAGCCATTTTTGTTTCGAGATATGTGAGCTCAATATACACCCTTAAATCAAGGTCGTTGGCATTGATTGCATATAAGCCGTCAACAACCAGAAGGTGTATCTTCTGAAAATCGGTGGTAAGCCTGTCAATCTGCCCGGAGATAATATCAATATAAGGCAGGGTACTAACCCTGTCTTCCCTGAAATCCTGTATGTTACGGTTAATCAGCTCCCAGTCGTATTCATCCTTGCCCACCGCATCAACACCCTGGGACATGCGCCATTCACGCCTCAGCAGGGGCGGGACAAGGTAATAATTGTCTGCATGAAGCACTTTTACCCGTATGTCATATTGTTTAAGATGGAGTGCAAGTGAATAGGACAGTTCCGATTTGCCGGCACCCGACTCCCCCGAAATTGCTACAATATATTTGTAAAACCCATTATTTTCCTTTTCCTTCCTTGCTTTATCTTCAAGGACAACATCAGCCAGTTCCCTTGCAGCACTCCTGTGCAAATCATTAATCAATAGAATGTCTCCAATCATAACTGTTTTATGAATCTGTTTTTTGGTTAATATTTAACTTTCTGATTACTTGAACTTTATCATTCAGGCCGGGAACAGTAACAATTCCTCTTGCCCGTTTTTTTATCTACTACTCTTGCCTGGTTTGCCTTTGGCCAGTCCTGTATCTCTTCCCCTTCCTACAGTTTTCTTTTCTCCCGGCTTTACTTCATAATTTCTCCCTCCGGATATAAACTTAAACGAATCATTGTTTTTATTATTTGAATCGATTACAATTTCCATCTTGCTGTTTGCCGATATCTTCAGCATGCATCCATCAATACAGCAATTAAACGAAATTTCCTCCCACAATGGCGGTAAGAGGGGGTTTATTGCTGTTGTTCCATCTTCTTTTGTGATCCCGGCTATCTCACTGAAGATAATTTTTGCCATATCTTTCCCCGGAAAGGGAATATTGATTTTATTACCGGGAGCATCAGATACTTTTTCTCCAAAAACAAGGTGAGCTGCAACCTCATCAAATGTCAGTTTGTTATTTTCACTCTCAGGTTCTGCCGGCCCGGAAAAAGCAAGGTCATACATAATTTTTGCCGCTTCTTCCGGACTTAACCGGTAAAAACTCTTGAGATCACCTGCCCGTTTTGGGGTTGCATTTTTCACTCCCCTTAACTGCCTGCCTGCCTTATAAGTATCGTTTTCTGCACATTCACACCAGCTTAATTCTCCTTTACCAGACCATACAGGTGCTCCGAAGCCCGGTCCGGTATTGCTATGCAGAGTTGCCGTCATCATGTGATAAATATAAAGGCGAAATACCTTTTGGGCAAGCCTGTCTCCTTCTATCCTGATGTCAGTACCAGACCACAGCTTTTCCCATACCCAGGATGTCTGGCCAACGACCTGCCTGAAATAGCTGGTTTTCGTAACATCCTTCTTTGCAAGGGGCAAAATATCCTTTTCCTGTGTAATAAGGGAATTATGGACAGAAACAAACCTTTCCAAAACGAGTTCAGCGTTTCCGGGAATTTCAACCTGCACTTCAGAATCAAGGCTGTTTTCCCTTTCCCTGTGAATCCAGGAAGCTGCAACGGGAAACCCTTTCAGGAAGAGCTTGTTCACGGCAGCTTCAGCCACAACTATTGCCGGACTTTCAGTTTTTGCCACCAAATAACTAATGGACCCTTCGTGACCGCATTCGGTTTTTCTCAGATGCATCCGGTTTTTCCCATTGTCACCGGCTTCATTTCTTATTAGTCCTGCATCAATGCGTGTACGCAGTGTTAAAATCCCATGGTAATTGAGGGGCTTTATGGTGTACCTGACAGCAGCCTGGTGCCTGGAAGCCATATTTGCTGCGCGGGTAGAGATAATTTCAGTTATCCTGCCTTCATTGTCTTTTACAGTCATCTTAACCGTAAAGAGGCCGTTTCGCATATCCAGGAATCTCTCTGTATTTATAATTTCAGTTTCGCCCGGATTGAGAAACGGACTGTTTTCAACCCTGAAATTGAGGTACATCCAGTCAGGTGCAGGCACAAGTCCGCCAGTATAGCCCTCATTACCAGCCTCCCCCGGAGGGCGCTTGTAAGAAGCCGACATAAATGTTGATGGGGATGTAAGCGGACTGAAGCTCATTTCCCCTGCAGTGCCTTGCGAAATCATAAATCCGTTTCCTGTTGCTGTAAGGAGTCCCCTGGCCCTCTCCTTCCCTTTTTCTGTCCCCGTAAAAAAAATCTTCCACGAATCTTCTGCCAGATCATTTAAAAACCATTTTTCAATTCTTTCAATACCGCCAAGCTCACCAATATCTGATACAACCAGGTCAGCCCCGTATTTCTTTAGTTCCTGGAGGTTATCATCCCTTGCAACCCCTATTACAAGTCCGAAGTTACCCTTTTTCCCGGCCATAACACCTGAAACCGCATCCTCAACAACAACAGTTCGGTGACGGTTCACACCAAGGTTTTTGGATGCCTCAGTAAAGATATCAGGTTCAGGTTTGCCCTTTAGTCCAAGCCTGGCGGAAACCTCGCCGTCCACAATAGTGCCAAAGTAACCGGTAAGCTTTGCGTGTTTGAGAACCTGAAGGCAATTCTTGCTGGAAGAAGCAACACCAAGTTTAATACCCGACTGCTTAAGTTCTTCTATAAGCGCTTTTGTTGAACGGAATACTTCCACCCCGTCCCTTTGAAGAATTTTGTTAAAAGCCTCGTTTTTCCTGTTTCCCAGTCCGCAGCAAGTCTCTTTTTCCGGCGGATCTGAGGGATCCCCGTATGGTATGTCTATACCCCTTGATTCAAGAAACGATTTCACCCCCTCATACCTTGGCTTACCGTCCACATAAGGGAGATAATCTTCAGTTACCGAAAACTCCCTGAAAGGCTCACCATATTTTTTTTCTCTCTCTTTCAGATATGAATCGAAAACCTCTTTCCAGGCAGCACTGTGTACAGTGGCTGTCCTTGTGATAACCCCGTCCAGATCAAAAATTACAGCATCGAAAGAGTAGTCCATTCTTAAGAAATTTTCAATAAATATAATGATAAACGGCTTTCGGGTCAATTACTTTTCCATGAGTGGATAAATATTATAAAGCAATAACACTTACAGCATATCGAGGCATATTTTGTTATACCTTTTCAATTTGGTAACTTTAATGGCAAATAGCAGCAACCTGAAAAGAAAAAAAAATTTATTATGGGAAAGCTCATTATTGTATCCAACAGGTTGCCCCTGCAGATTGTCAGGGAGCAAGGAAAACCAAAGCTTATTTCCAGGGCGGGCAGTTTCACATCCGGCCTGCACGCATACTACAATATTGGTAAATGTGAATGGATAGGCTGGCCGGGGAACGGTGTAACTTCACTTGACAGTGAGGAAAAAGATAAAATATTCGCTGAGCTGAAAAAGAGGGATTGTCACCCGCTGGAACTTACAAAAAGTGATAATACCAATCATAATGCCGGGTTCTGCAGTAAAACCATCTGGCCAATTTTTCATTATTTCCTCCAATACAGCCGGTTCGAGAACAAATACTGGCAGGCATACAAAAGGGTAAACCGCAAGTTTGCAGATAAAGTGAAAAAGGTTGCCCGCAAAGGTGACAGGGTTTGGATACACGATTACCACCTGATGCTCCTTCCTGCTATGCTCAGGGAAGAGATGCCCGATCTTTCCATTGGGTTCTTTCTTCACATACCCTTTCCCTCATACGAAATATTCAAGATACTACCATGGAGGATTGAATTACTTGAAGGCATTCTCGGAGCTGACCTGATTGGTTTTCATACATTTGACTACGAAAGGCATTTTATGAGCTGTATCCGCAGGCTGCTTGGTATTGACAATACATTAAATACCATCAAGCTGGGCGAAAGGACAATAAAAATGGATAACTTCCCCATGGGAATAGACTATGATCATTATGTCAGGGAATCGGAAGAGCTTCACGAAAAGAGTAAAAAAATACTTGAACTTAAAAGGCATTTCGGCCGGAACAGTGATCTGAATTTCATCCTCTCTGTTGACAGGCTGGATTATGCAAAGGGTATCCCCCACCGCCTTGATGCTTATGAGCTTTTCCTTGAAAAAAACCCCGGATATCACAGCAAGGTTGTTCTTCTGTTTTTCGTTCTGCCGGCAAATGAAATTATCGATGAATACAAAACATTAAAACAGGGGGTAGATGAAACCGTCGGCAGGATAAACGGCAAATACGGTAATGTTGACTGGATACCCGTAAGATATTTCTATCGCAACGTTACCAGGGAAGAGATTATTGAGTTCTACAATTTATGCCACGTTGCACTGATAACGCCATTCAGGGACGGAATGAACCTTCTGGCCAAGGAGTTTATGGCATGCAAGACTGATGAAAGGGGTGTGCTTGTATTAAGTGAACACACCGGTGCATCAAAAGAGATGAACGAAGCGGTTATTGTCAACCCTTACAATACATGGGAGTTTGCAGAGGCTATACACCAGGCACTTGAAATGTCCCCTGAAGAGCAGTCGGAGCGGAACAGGATCCTCCGGAAAAGGCTTAAGGCTTACAATGTAAATAAGTGGACTGATCACCTGCTTGAAAGTCTGGATTCTATTAAAAATGCGCAGGAGATAAATTACACCCGGAAGATATCAGCCAGGATTATTGATAAAGTAATAGCATCATACAAAAAATCGCAGAGTCGCATATTCTTCCTTGACTATGACGGAACGCTTACCGGCTTTCATAAGGACCCTCAGGAGGCTAAACCCGATAAGGAACTTCATTCGATATTGAGCACTCTTCAGGGTAAGAGCAAAAACAGGGTAGTAATAATAAGCGGGAGGGATAAAGAGACTCTTGAGAGTTGGATGGGGTCATATGAAAATATATGCTTTGTGGCCGAGCATGGCGTCTGGATAAAGGACCCCGGCGGGGAATGGGGAATGGTTGAGAAGATAGATAAAAGCTGGATGGAAATAATTCACCCCACAATTGAATTCTATGTAGACCGCACACCGGGGTCGCTGCTGGAAGAGAAAAACTACTCCCTGGTATGGCATTACAGGGATGCCGACCCCGACCTGGGTATTCAGAGATCGTGGGAGCTAAAAGCGGAACTGAGAGACCTGGTTTCAAACCTGAGTCTGGAAATAATGGATGGCGACAAGGTCATTGAAATAAAAAATTCCGGCATAGACAAGGGAAGGGCTGCTTCCCGCAAGCTGGCGGAGGATGAATACGATTTCATAATGGCTTTGGGAGATGACTGGACTGATGAGTACACTTTCGGTGCTATGCCTGAAAAGGCATTCACAGTAAAGGTAGGCACAAAATCAACAAAAGCTGCATACTATATCGATTCGGTGGACAGTGTAAGAGAGCTGTTAAAAAAGCTGTGTGATACCGGACAATAATATCAATATCCGTGCATTATTTAAAAAGACAACCTGGATTTTAAACCCCTTTTAACATCAAAGCCGTGAGCACACATATTAAACAGATGATAGCCGGGGGAGAAGGTGAATCAGTAGACTTCAAATTTGAGATATCCGATTCACGCAAGATTGCCCGCACGCTGGTGGCATTTTCAAACACCAGCGGAGGCACGCTGCTTATCGGCGTAAAAGACAACGGGAAGATTGCCGGAGTACGTTCAGACGAGGAGTATTATATGATGGAAGCGGCAGCCGGACTTTATTGCAGGCCGGAAGTGCCTTTCAGTGTGACTCCGTGGGATATTGAAGGGAAAACCGTTCTGGAGGTCACCATACCTAAGAGCAGGACAATACCTCATTATGCAAAGGATGAAAACGGCAAATGGCTGGCATATATAAGGGTGAAAGACCAGAACCTGCTGGCAAACAGCATACAGATGAAGGTATGGAAGCGGGGCAGGCGCAGATCGGGTACTTTTATCAAATATACCGACAAAGAGAAGCTCCTGCTTGATTACCTCAGGAAAAACCACAGTATAACCCTTTCCGGCTTCAGGGAGATAGGGAAACTTTCCAGGAAACATGCAGAGGTCATACTGGTCAACCTTATTACACTCAATGTTGTGGAAATGGTGGTTACTGAAAAAGAAACAAGCTACGTGCTGAAAAATGAAGCCACAATAACATAAAACAGAACTTCCTCCCACACTTTCAACAAATTGCTTACAGGTGAACACAGGATGGAACTCACAATGCTAAAGCAGGCAACACGTAGTTACCTGACGGATTGCTAAATCAATTTGGACAGGCTATTTCATTTCAACAGCCTGTCCAAAAAGGTTTTAAGCGTTATCAAATCAATATGGCCAGCGAAATTTCTTTTCAATCACCAGCCAAAAAATGTTCTATAATGTTGTCAAATCAATATTGCCAGCG
>PUMT01000237.1 GCA_003551495.1 Bacteroidota bacterium | reverse complement strand
CCGCCAGTATTATTATCTCGGGCCCGGCTCCCCTGAAACGGGAAAGCATCAGAATAACGGCTACGCCGAGCAGACTCCATGCAAAGGCTGAAATTGTAAGAATATAGGGGTTGGTCACGGCAGCAAGGTCATTTGAACCCTGATAGCTGCTGCCGGCACCCAGTACTATTATTGCAAATGCTGCACCGAAAGCCGAGGCGCCTGATATGCCAAGTGTAAAAGGAGATGCAAGCGGATTTCGCAGCAGACTTTGTATTACAGCACCGGATATGGAAAGTGCTGTTCCGGCCAACACGGCACCGGCTATACGTGGCATGCGTATATGGTAAACAACCTGTTTTGTAAATACGGATGCCTCACCCTTAAGGAGCTCTGCCAGCTCCGATACCCTGATATCAGACGATCCTGTAGTCAGCGAAACAAATACCACGAGCAGCAAAAGCAAAAATACTCCCGTCATGAACAACACCTTGTATTGCTTTGATCTTTGATATCTTTCAAGCACACTTTTACTGCTCATATTGTACCTGTTTTTTCTTACCTGAACTGTCTATTCACTTTCTTCAGCCTTAACAAGTCCGTTTTTTTCGCAGGCGGCAAACCTTTGGAAAACCGGTGAAGATACTACTTTCTCAGGTTTTACCGGCTTCCCGTAAAAAAAAGAGAGTATTTCCCGCGACTTCTCTTCAATGCAGATATCCCCAAAATTTCCGGGATAAACCTGTTTCCCGGCAAACCATGCGTTCAGGATGACAAACTCATAATTGGTGGCATAGTCATTATATGGAAGCAGGTTGAATATATTGCCTTCCCGGGATGCACCGAGAGTCCTTCTGAGAGCCGGCCTGGTTTTAAATTCTCCGGCTGCAAGGGGGAAACCGGACTGGTCTATGAAAAGGTAATCCGGATTCCATAACATCAGTTGTTCAGTATCGATAAAAGTCCCTTTTACATGGGATGCAAGCCTTTCATCAATGCCGGAAGCAACATTTTCAGCATTGATAAAAAGAAAAGGAGCGTATGCCGGATGGGTTGATGAAATACCGTAGGAAGTGCTGTAGGAAAGACCTCCGACATACACTGAAGGCCTCATACCGTCAGCTATTCCAGAAGTTCTTTCATCCAGATCCCCCATATTTTCAGAAATAAAAGATATGAGCTCCTCTGCCCTCTCTTCTTTTCCTGTGATTTTTCCTATCAACTCAAACGAAGAAAAAAGTGTGGCAGTTTCTGTTCCAAGATCGCGGCACTCAAGTGCAACTACCGGAATACCGGTTTTCGCCTGAAGCTCGTTGGCATCCTGCACGGTTGTGTATGTTATGAATATTATATCCGGATTTACATTCAGGATCATTTCTGCATCCCCTCCCATTATTGGACCTATTGGAGCCAGTCCTGACAGTTCAGGATATGCAAGCATATAGGGACGTTCAGAATTTCTTTCGGGTTCCTCTACCCCTGCTATCAAAGAAACAGCATCCATATAAACGAGCATACGCAATGCACCTGCCCTGACAGCTACAACCTTTTCAACTTTTTTGGGAACAATTACTTCCCTGCCAAGCAGATCGGTAACCTTAACCGTATCTCCTTCTGCGGGGGTATCCGGACTCCCGCAGGATACTGCCATAAAAATCAGTAATGCAATAACCGGTAAAAATTTTGTCATCAGCTAATAATTTATATTGGTTAATTGGACTGATTCGCGGGCAGGTGCATCTGCGCATGGAACTCCAATGTTTTTTTTACTGCCACAGTTTGATGGAGCTTATCACTATCTGAGGTTGAAAGATATCCTCCCCGTGATCAGTCTCCCTGGAGATATATAATTTATTGTCTCCATATGCCTGTTATCAAATATATTCTGTATTTCAACCGAACCTCTGAACCTGTCTCCAAGGTTTCTGGAAACCATCAGGTCTGCTGTTATATATTCATCAAGCACCCTTTCGTTCATATCATCACCATACTGCTCCCCTTTATACATAGCCCTTGCAGTAATATCAGCAATGCGGCTTTGCCAGAAAAGTGAGAGGGAAGCATTGTGTTTTGGGACATATTTCAGGTATTTATTTTCCAGCTCAGGCCTTTCTTCAAAAGCGGTTATCCTTGAATCGGTATAAGAGTAACCCCCGGTGATACTCAGGTTGTTGAAAATATTGTAAACCATTTCTGCTTCAAAACCTTTCACCTGCACATCGGTAACATTTTCCCTGCGAAAGATGGGACGCCCGAAGATCATATCTTCGGTTGCAACATAATAAAGAAAATCTGTCCCGTCCATCAGGAAAGCGGAAGCGGACATCTTCATATTTGATAATGGATAATAGTCAATCCCTGCTTCATAATTGATTATCGATTCAGGTTCAAGTTCCGGATTTGCATATTTCGGACCCACCCACATCCAGCCTGTGCGGGTTAGGTCATCCAGGATTGAAGCCCTGAAGCCGTGTGAATATGAAATATAGGCGCTGAAATTCTCTATAAAGTTAAAACGTGCTCCGGCGCGTGGCGATACCGCGATCCATGAATTATCTGTAAGCTCGGGTATGGTGCTCCAGGGATCGGTTGAAAAATAGTTTCCGTCTGAAAAAGTAACGTGGTCAAACCTCAGTCCGGTAGTTAGCATTATTCTGCTATCGAGGAATGTATGCTCATTCTGGATATAGCCGGCAAAGGTTGTCAGTTTTCCCTCATTTATAACGGTATCATAAGGCTCTGTCTGATAATAGTCGCCTCCGCTTATACTACCTGCTTTGAATTCAATTCCGGCTGTAATGGTATTGTTTTCTGAAAGCTGCCTGCTTAAATTGGCGAAAGCCCCCTTATCCTCCCTGTAGGAGTTAACATCAAAACGTGAATAATTCTCTCCTCTCATATTCTCATTCACGTCATAGTAATTCTCCATCTGGTACCAGGCGCTTAGATTATAGGATGTACTGCCGCTTTCGCCCTTAACCGTACCCCTCAGAAGGTTGGTATTGAAATTCCTGTAAGTTCCGTCAGGGGTTACTATCTGATAGCCTTCTCCCCTTTTGTCGCGGAATACATCATATTGCAGCTCCCAGTTGAAGAGGTCATTTCCGTCATGTCCCACCCTTGCAGAAACTCCTATCTCTTCCAGGTTCCTTTCAATATCGAAAGGCGTTCTGTCCGTTTCAGGTACATTGATAAAACCATCGCTTTGAATGTAATACTGCGACAACACACCATAATAACCTTCATCTGTCCTTAACCTGACATTCAGATCCTGCCGTAATGTATTATATGTGCCAAAACTCACACTGCTGAAAACCTCCTGCGGTTTCCGGGGTTTTTTGGTAATAAGGTTTATTACCCCTCCCATTGCATTGTTGCCGTAAAGTGATGAACCGGGACCTTTGAATATTTCGATCTTTTCAATATCATGCATATTGATCCTGTTCCAGTTCACTCCCCCCTCATCGGAAGTGTTCATGGGTACCCCGTTCATAAGTACCAGTGTCCGCGCCTGCTCGTCACCTGACAGTCCCCTGAGCGTCACCATCGGCCTCTGACTGTAGATTCCGGCAGACCTGTTCACATTCACACCGGGAGTAAACCTGATTATGTCATCAAGTTGCATTGCCGGTGAATGCTGAAGCATGTCAGCGCTTATGACAGATACCCTGGATGGTATCTCAAGAGGGTTCCTTTCAGTTTTTGTAGCTGTTACAACAAGCTCATCTATTTCAAAAATTGATAAGATAGTATCAGGAACTTCCTGTTGACCTTGAATTTTGAGGAAAGAAAAAAATAAAGCAAGTATAAAAGCTGATTTTTTCATGATGTTCATTTTTCTAGTGTTATTTATTTTCTTTTTCGTGTTACTCTGATTCAAAAAAAATTTGAATCTTATTTTACATCTGTAATTACAAGCTTGCCGTGCTTGATTCCCTTCGTCCCTATTATCCGGTCTGCCAACTCCAGAAGCAACCGGGCTTTGCCCATTACAGCAATTGTTTCAAGGCAGAGGTCGTGTTCAAGGTGGACATGCTGTGTTGAAAGGATCATATCGTGGTATTCATGCTGCACATGCATCAGCTTGTTGTTCAGCTCCCTTTTGTGATGGTCATAGACAATGACTATTGCTCCTGCCACGGTCTTGTTGCTGTCTACTTTCTCCTCAACCAGTGTGCTTTTGATAAGATACCTGATAGCTTGTGAGCGGTTGGGGAACTTTTTGTTCCTTACCAGTTCATCAAGACTCTTCAGGATATCTTCCTCAAGTGATACGCCAAAACGCTTTACCTGCATGTGCCACCAATTTGAAAATTTGTGCTACAAAGATAATGTTTTTGTAAAAAAAGAAAACAGTAAATAAAATTCTTTGTGGAAGAAACACACGGTGTGAATTATTATTAGCGTGTCAGGATCTATTGCCGGAATGCACTTTTCAGCCATCCGAACAGCTTATCCATACCTTCACCGGTGGTGGCGGAAATTTCGAAAAACTGAAGGTGATGATTCACTTTCAGTGCATTTTCCTTCAACTTCTCAACACTAAAGTCAACATGCGGCAGGAGATCTGTTTTATTGATAATACAGATATCCGAAGAGTTGAACATTCCCGGGTACTTAAGAGGTTTATCCTCGCCTTCAGTAACACTTATGACCACAATCCTGTGCGATTCGCCCAGATCAAACATCGAGGGGCAAACCAGGTTGCCCACATTTTCAATGATCAGAATGGAATTGTTGCTTACCTCAAGTTTTTTCACAGCATTGTTAACCATTAAAGCATCAAGGTGACAGCCGCTTCCGGTATTGATCTGTATTACAGGAGCCCCGGTTGCGTTTATCCTGTCGGCATCATTTGTTGTCTGCTGGTCACCTTCCACAACGAAAAAGGACAACTCCTCTTTCAGTCCATTGATCATTTTCTCAATAACTGTTGTCTTGCCGGATCCAGGGGAACTCACCATATTGAGGGCAAGAATATTCTTGGCTTCGAAAAAGCCCCTGTTCCTTTCGGCAAGCAGATTGTTACGTGCAAGAACATCCTGCTCAAGTTCAACGATCTTCGAACCGGAAGGGGTGTGGTCATGGGAATGGTGATGGGTGTGACCGTGGTCATGATCATGATGATGTGCGTGACCGTGGTCATGGGAATCATGATTATGGTGGGCATTGCCGTGGTCATGATGATGGTGACCTTGTTCATGATGATTGGATGTATCATGAGTATGATCGTGACTGTGTGTATGTTCACCTTCCCTGCCAGGGATTATATATTTCGTTGAACCGTCTGTCTGTTCACATCCGCATGTTGTACACATAATTTATCTTTTTATTTACCGCAAAATTAGCGGTATTTTTTATATTTTAAAATTTGATCAGTCAATTCTGAAAGACTTGACCCTGAGCTCATTACCCTTAATAATTTCCGTTTTGAAAGATTTGCAAACAGGGCAGGGATCGGAATAGGAAGATGTTGCAAACTGATGTGAGCAGTCATTGCAACGGGCAACGGGTTTTATCCTGTGCACCTTAAACTTTGCATCTTTCAGCAGGTCACTCCTGGGTGCACTTTCCACGGCAAAATCAAAAGCATCGAATTCTATTCCCGCCAGTTCACCTATCTCCATTTCTACTTCAGTTACAGCCGAAGCTCCGTTCTTTACGGCACTCTCTTCCACAATGTCAAGTATGTTCATCACTATAGACAACTCATGCATGGTAACCCTGCTTTAGCATATCCTTGGCAACTGACCGCCGGCAAGCATATCCATAATCCTTTTCCCTCCAACTGAAGTATGGAGAACAGCCCTGCCGCCTGTGCCGGCAGATATTTCACCTATTACAGCAGCTTCCCTGCCGAGGGGATCTTTCCTCATTTTTTCAACCACTTTTTCGGCATCGGCCGGATCAACAACCATCACAACCTTCCCTTCGTTGGCCACATAAAACGGGTCAAACCCCAGCAGCTCGCACATTCCTTTAACATTCGATTCAACCGGAACAGCTTCCTCATAAACTTCTACTCCCAATCCGCCATTCCCTGCAATCTCACATAACACGGTTGCAAGTCCCCCTCTCGTTGCATCCCGCATGAACCTCACTCCTGCAACCGTTTCGAGAACTCCTGCTATTAACCCGTTAAGGCTGGCACAATCCGATAAGATATCGGTATCAAATCCCTCAAAACTTCTTGCAGCCATAACCGCCATGCCATGTGCGGCAACCGGCCCGTTTATGATGATCTTGTCTCCCGCTTTAATATTTTCACCGCTGCTTATATGCAAATACTTTCCGTCCAGCTCACCTATACCGGATGTGTTGATGAAAAGCTTATCGCACTGTCCCCTGTTTACTACCTTTGTATCTCCCGTAACAATCAGCACACCGGCTTTCCTTGCCTCGGCAGCCATTTCAGATACAATTGCTTCCAGCTCCTCCAAATACAGTCCTTCCTCAATAATAAAGGCAGCACTTATATACCTGGGTACCGCACCCGATACGGCCAGGTCATTCACCGTACCGCAAATTGCAAGTTTACCTATATTGCCTCCCGGGAAAAAAACCGGGTCCACAACATAGGAATCAGTTGTAAAGGCAAGTCTGTTACCCTCCATCTTCATCAGGGCCGAATCACCCTGTTGCAAAAGAAGCGGATTGTCAAAGTGCCTGAAAAAAACCTCCTTTATAAGCGTATGGGTTAGTTTCCCACCGCTTCCATGTCCTATCAGTATATTTTTTTCCATCATCTGTTGAATCTGTAATACGCATTGCATGCACCCTCATGTGAAACCATGCAGGAACCAACAGGGTTTTCAGTGGTGCATACATTACCGAACAATTTGCAATCGTGAGGCTTTTTTAGCCCCTTTAAAATTTCACCGCAAATACATCCCTTATCCTCCACCGTTTCCTCTACTTCAGCATCAATCATTTTTTCCGCATCAAATATCCCGTATTCCTCCCTGATGCCAAGTCCACTCCCGGGTATAATTCCAAACCCCCTCCACCAGTCGTCTCTTATGCTGAACACTTCCTCCATGGTTTGAAGTGCCTTAATATTTCCTTCCGGCCTGACAACCCTTTTGTACTGAATCTCCACACTAAACCTCTTCTCATTGATCTGCCTCAGGAGCATGTAGATCGACTGCAATATGTCGACAGGCTCAAATCCGGAAATAACACAACCAACACCAAATTTTTCGGGTATATCGCTGTATATGCCTGAGCCGGTTATGGTGCTAACATGACCGGGTGCAATATAACCGTCTATCTTAACCCCTTCGTCAATCAAAAGAGCCATTGCAGGAGGCATTACCTTGTGTGAGCTAAGGACGAAAAAATTTCCGGTTCCTTTCTTCCTTGCATAAATTATTCCCGCGGCAGTCCCCGGAGCAGTAGTTTCAAAACCTATACCCGGGAAGACCACCTTCTTCCGGGGGTTTTGAGAAGCTATAGTGATTGCATCAAGTATAGAGTAAACAATGCGCACATCAGCCCCCCTGCTTTTTTCCTTTTCAAGCGATGAAGAAGATCCGGGAACCCTCACCAGGTCGCCGAATGTTGCAATTATGACATTTTCCTGACGGCTGAAGGCCACTATCCTGTCAATAAAACCCCTTCCTGTCACGCAAACGGGGCATCCCGGACCTGACAGCAGGTTTATTTCAGATGGCAGCATGGAGGGTATACCAAACTTTTGTATAGCCCATGTGTGCCCCCCGCACACCTCCATCAGCGAAACTTTGCTGTGAGATATTTCATTTATTTTTTTAACAAGGCCCTTTACTATGTCCCTGTTGCGGAACTCATCAATATACTTCATCTGATCTGGCATTGTGTATTTGTTACGGCATGGAAACCGGCAGGCACTTTTTCAGTACTTTTATCCAGCACAATGATATGTTAACACTGATGTCAACCGGCAGAAGGATTGCCGCCATCATCATCTTTGTTCATATCTTCCAGTTCATCGAACAAGCGAAGGGTCTCTTCCGCCTCCTCCTGACTGATCTTTTGTATTGCAAAACCGGTGTGTACGAGGACATAATCATCCACTTTCACATCATCAAGAAGCTGCAGGGATGCTTCATATTTTGTGCCCCCCACAGATACCACAGCTTTGTCTCCCTCTACTGAAATCACTTTTCCCGGAATACTCAAACACATATATTTTGGATTAAATAGTTACACATTTTAAGGAATGTAAAATTAGCAAAAATATTCCTGAACCGGATATTTTTGTGAAAAGGCAGCTTTCAGGTAATTTCATCAAAGAGGCAGGGTTGCATGGGGTAACGGAATGTTATATTCACAAAGCGTTGCATGGGGTGACGAACTGCCAGATCCTCAAAACGTTGCAAGGGGTAACCGACTGTCAGATCCTCAAAGCGTTGCAAGGGGTAACCGACTGTCAGATCCTCAAAGCTGCACCGGCCATTAATTGCCCCAGTGCAATACCCCCGTCGTTCATGGGAACCGAAGAGTGGGTATAAACCTTGAACCCCTCTTTTTCGAGTATCCTTTCGGTATTGACTGAGATGTACCTGTTCTGGAAAGTACCACCCGATAAAACAACTTTTCTAATACCGCTCCTGTTACTAATTTCCTTCACCGTATCAATAACCGACCCTGTAACGGCATTGTGAAACCGCGCGGATATGCGTGAAACAGGCACACCTTTTTTAATATCATTCACAATTTCCCTTATTGCAGGATTAAATGAAATTGCCATACCATTGAGTTCAAAGCTGTACCGGGAGCTTTCACTTTTGTCTGCAACAGACTCCAGCCGCATTGGCGCTTCGGCATGAAAACGGCTTTCTGTACACAAACCTGTCAGGGCACTAATTCCATCAAAAAGGCGTCCCGAACCAGACGAAAGGGGAGTATTTATACCCTTATCAACAGCCCTGCAGAGAAAATGCACTTTTTCCATGTCAACCTGCTCCATAAAAGGTATCTCCAGCTCTGCCAACGAATCGCCGAAAACACCATAAAGGAGTGAAACAGCCATTCTCCATGGCTCGGAGGTTACCTTGTCGCCTCCGGGAAGAGGCATATATTCAAAATGAGCCGCCCTCTCATATTCCTTCATGTTGCATACCAAAAACTCGCTTCCCCATATATTGCCGTCATCCCCGTACCCCGTGCCGTCCATTGCCACGCCAATAACGGTTTCATCAAGTCCGTTTTCAGCCATACAGGAAACTATATGGGCATGATGGTGCTGTACCCTAATCACCGGAAGGTCGTAGCGGTCGGAATAACGGGTTGAAAGGTAGTCGGGGTGCATATCCGTAACAATGTGGGTTGGTTCAAACCTGAACAGCTTTTTGTACTTTTCAACTGTTTCGCTGAAAAACTCAAGTGTTTCAGCATTCTGCAGATCACCTGTATGCTGGCTCAGGATTGCCTGTTCCCCCCTTCCTATGCAAAAACAGCCGGAAAGCTCCGCTCCCGTT
>PUMT01000243.1 GCA_003551495.1 Bacteroidota bacterium | reverse complement strand
ATAATTATTTAATAAATAATTCCCGTTAAACGATTGATTTCTGAGAAGTGTTTTAAAATACTCCCTCCTTTTTTTTGGATTTTTTAAATCCCAAACGTCATACAAACAGTTTTTTACAGGACAGTCGACGAAGATGTCAACTTTTTTTTGGGGGATTTTTTAAAAAATCCTGTCATACTTATAAACAAATAGCTTATTCCGATGCATTAAAGCCGCCATTATTCGATCCGGATCCTTATGCAACTATAATGTAACTGGAATTAAACAATACGGTAAAACCGATCCTCTATTATTGCACAGAAACTAATCCAAAATATTGTTTCAGATCATAAAAGAGGAAGAATTCTTCATTTATCCGGCAATTAAATATTTGCCGCAGCATTGTACTATTAACCTAAAAAAAATTAACATGAGGAAAAAACTGTTATTTAGCTTTATCCTGCTGTTGGCAGTAAGTTTCACAACAGCAGTTGCTCAGATTACAGTGACAGGTAACGTAACCTCTGCGGAGGATGGTGAGACCATACCAGGGGCATCTGTAACTGTAAGGGGTACGACAATTGGAACGGTGACCGACTTCGAAGGTAACTATTCCATAGAAGTACCTTCGGAAGAATCTATACTTGTCTTCTCTTTTGTAGGGATGATAAGTAGTGAAGTGATGGTTGGAGAACAAAGGACTATCGATGTGGAGCTTGAATCGGATGTTGTGGGTCTGGATGAGATAGTAGTAACAGGCTATTCAATACGTACGCGCAGCGAGCCCACAGGTGCTATTTCAAGGATTGTAGGCGACGACTTCAGGGAAACACTGGTACAGTCACCCGACCAGGCACTGCAGGGGAGAATGAGCGGTGTGATGGTCTCCCATGCCAGCGGCCAGCCCGGGAGTGGACTACTGGTTCAGGTTCGAGGAAGAGGATCAATTTCGGCAGGGAGTTCTCCCATTTATATAATAGATGGTATCCAGGTACGCACCGATTATACCTCTGCTGTAGTTCCGGATAATGCACTTGCATCCATCAGTGCTGACGACATTGAAAGTATTGAGGTTCTCAAGGATGCTTCTGCTACTGCACTATACGGAGCCCAGGGTGCTAACGGTGTGGTACTTATAACTACACGCCAGGCAAGGAAAGGTGAAACGGTTTATAATGTTTCTACCCAGTTCGGAATTAATGAGCAGCCTGCACATATTGATGTGATGGACGGGCCAACGTGGACTGAAACGATGATCCAGGGTTATGTCAATTATTTCGTTGACCGCGGTGAAGATCCCGATGTAAGGCGTCAGATGGCGATTGACCGTTACGGTGACCCTGCTACTGCTCCTACATACGACTGGCAGGATGCTATGTTCAGGGCGGGAGCGCTCAGGAAGATCAACTTTTCTGCATCAAGCGGTTTTGATGATACCAGGATATATATATCCGGATCTTATGATTATGAAGAGGGGCCGGTACTTGCAAGTGACTTTAACAGGTTTCAGTTCCGTTCAAATATAGACCACAGTTTCAGTGACAGATTTACTGTTGCTACAAGATTGAGTGCCTCTACTTCAACATCAAATGGTTTGAGGGAGGGAAGTGCGAATATTCTTAGCCCGTTTCACGGCGGTTTAACTCAGCGCCCGATAGATGCTATTTATACGGAAGACGGAGGATACAACCATAATGACTTCATAAGGGTAAATCTCGTCCAGTTGCTTAATGAAAATATACGGCAGGCAAAAACAAAGCAGTTCAGGGGAAGTGTAACTGGTGTTTATGAATTGAGTGACAATATTTCATTCAGGAGTTTGTGGGGTATTGATTACAGGACTGTAAGGGACAGGACATATACTTCTGCCCTGCTTCCTCGTTATGCTGACAGGGGAGGATCACTTGACGAACGGTTCAGGGAAGCGGTTTCCTTCAATACCAACCAGATTATTGAGTTTCGGGAAACGTTTAATGTACATTCGGTAAACCTGCTTGGAGGTTTCGAGTACAGGCAAAATGACAGGGAAAGCTTCAGGGCCAGCGGACAACAATTCCCGAACCCTATTTTCACACAACTTGACCTTGCTGCTGAGGAAACGGGTATTTCCGGAAGGACTTCACACTCCAGATTTGCAGGCTTCTTTGCAAGGGCTGATTATGTATTTGACAGGAAGTATTATGTAACAGCCAATGTGAGGTATGATGGTTCATCGCGTTTTGGAAGCCAGAACCGTTGGGGGCTCTTCTATTCGGGAGCTGTTGCGTGGGAGCTGACTCAGGAACCATTCATGCAGCAGTTTGAATTTATAAACCAGTTGAAACTCAGGACCAGCTTTGGTATTACCGGGAACTCCAGTATAAGCGACTTCGCTCCGCTATCTCTCTTTGGGAGCGGAGGCACATACGAGGGTGCAACCGGTCTGAGGCCTTCAGGACTAGGAAATGACCTTCTTACCTGGGAGGAAGCCAGGACATTGGATATAGGGTTTGAATATGCCGTTTTGAACAATCGTATTTTTGGTAGCGTAAACTGGTTCAACCAAAGGAACAGGAACCTGCTTCTGAATGCATGGTTGCCCACTGACAGTGGTTTTTCAAGTATCACAAGGAACTCCGGGGTGGTTGAAAATGTAGGCTGGGAGGTAGACCTTGGTGTCCGCTGGTTATCAACTGACAACTTTAGCTGGAACACCAATTTTAATTTCACTTATCAGGAAAACGAAATAATTGAACTCGTTGACGGACAAGATATACTGGGTAGTTCGGTTCGAGTAGGATATCCTTTGAATATTCGCTGGCATATGGAGTATGCTGGTATAAATCCTGCGGATGGAAGGGTTTTTTGGTATGATACCGATGGTCATCTCACGTACCGGAGAACAAGTTCAGAGTACCAGCATGTAGGGAATTACAGGCCCGACTTTTTTGGTGGACTGACAAACAGGTTTGATTACGGGAACTTCAGTCTGACAGCCTTTTTCCAGTATGAGTACGGAAGAGGAACCTACAATTCAACAATAGGGAGACGTATGCAATCGGTAAGAACAGAAAGGCAACTTCTTTCACGTGTAGCTGAACTGGCGTGGCAGGAGCCGGGGGATATGACTGAAATTCCAAGGCATTATATTGCCAGTTCATTCCCCGGAAGCAGCAGCCACTACAACTCCTCGCTTTTCTGGAGAGACGCATCCTATATCCGCCTTAAAGAGGTGAGACTCAATTACTCGCTTCCCACTCAGTGGATACAGGGATATAACATAAGCTCAGTGAGGACATTTGTACAGGCAAGGAACCTTGTTACCTGGACAAATTACCCTTACGGTGACCCGGAAATTGTTGGCGTAGCCACTGGAGACTATCCACAGTCACGCCAGATCACCCTTGGGCTTAACCTTCAATTTTAACAAAAAAATACAGATTATTATGATAAAAAGATATTTTAAAATATTTGCAATCAGTACATTATTTGTGGCTTTTGCCGTATCGTGCGATGGATTGCTGGAAACGGAGCCAACCGTTGCGGCTAGTTCCGACCAGATCATAGAGTCGGCCAGCGGAATGGATGCATTGCTGACTTCGGCATACGACCGTATCAGGTCAGCTAATATGTACAGGTACTGGATTATGGCAGGACCTGAAGTTCTTGCTGACAACTCCGAGCTTCACCCCATAAGTTCAGGGAGATTTGGCTCCCAGGCTGAAAATGCACATGGATCACATATTACTACAGGATTGTGGTCAACAGCATACAGGCTGATAAACGAAGCCAATATTATAATACATGGAGTTGATGATACCGAAACAAGTCAGTCACACCGTGACAGGCTGAAAGGTGAAGCCCTGTTCCTTCGTGGACTTGCTTATCATGAATTATTACGTGTTTACAGCTACGAACCTAATCATCCCAAGATTAGCGATTGGGACGAAGGGGTGATAATGAGGACTAGCCCTACTCTTGGCCTTAGTGATGCCGACCGCCGGCCTCGCGGAACTGTGCTGGAAGGTTACCAGCAGGCTGAAATGGACTTGCTTGATGCACTGGACCTTCTGGATGGAAATGACCGCGGAAGCGTTTATTTTGCCGATGTGGCTGCAGTACATGCTGCACTTGCGCGCGTTTACCTGTACTGGGAAAGGTGGGATGATGCGCTTTATCATGCTGAAGAGGCTTTCGACAGGGCAAAGGGTGAGCTGGTAGATTTCAACGATTATGACAATATTTATGATATCCTGCCTAACCCCGAATCGATTTTTGAGCTTTCGTTTGATACATTCCACGGCAGCAGCGGTTCGCTTAACGCAGTAACCCACCCGCCGCCGGGATGGTTTGATGCCCTTCCTTCAGCTGAATTACTTGCACTTTACGATGATGAAGATCTCAGGAATAACCTTTTTGAAGTGCATGATGACGGTTATCCCTATATACTCAAATATACCGGTACCGTTGGGCAGAACACCGACCACCTTCCGGTATTCAGGGTAGCCGAAATGCTTTTGATACAGGCTGAAGCACATTATGAGCTGAATGACGAAGAGGCAGCGATTGATGCACTTGAATTGCTCAGGTCGCATCGCGGACTGGAAAGTTATGAAACCCCACCGTCAGGTGAAGCCTTGCTTGATGAGATATATGATGAGCGCAGAAGGGAGCTGGCCTTTGAAGGGCACAGGTGGTTTGACCTCAAGCGAAGGGCAATGGATGTTCCCAAGCCTGCGGTGAACCTTAATCCCGAAGTGCCATGGGATGATGTGAGAATACTTGCTCCGTTGTCATCTACCCAGGTAGAGAATAACGAGTATCTCAACCAGAATCCGGGATATTGATCAAGTGATAAAAACATCTATTTTGAAACTAAAAAAACAGAATAATGAAATACAGACAATTAATAAAAACTTTAACTATTGGTCTTGCGGTCATTTTGCTGTCAGGCTGCTTCCCTGACAATGAAGTGATATATGACGGCCCGCTTCAGGTTGAATTCAAGCCTACTGATTTTACTTTAAGGATGTCTGAAGCAACTTACTATTCGGCCAACATACAGCTTATCGGACCACATCAGAACAGGCCGCTAACGGTCAATTTTGAGATCGACACTGAGAACAGTACTGCGGTTTTGGGAGAGCACTTTGAAATTAATGGCACCACAACGACTATACCTGCAAACAGCAGTTTTGCAAGTATTGAAATAACCGCCATTGAAGATAACATAGATGACAGCCGCCCTGTACTTGTAATAACGTTGCTCGATAATGACGATGTAATTGCGGCTCATCATTATAAGACACTTGAGTTGGAGTTCAGGCCATAAACGGGAGGCAACGTGGTTTTAATGTATCGTGCCATCTTTTGTGATGGCGCGATACATTAAATTAATAATGAAAAAATCAACACCAATAATATGTTAAACAAAACAATTTTTTCAAGAAGAATTATTCGATCTTTAGTCAAGGCAACAGTATTGCTGTTTATTTTGACATTTTTTGCAGGGTGCGGAACAGGTTGGGAAATTGAAAACCCCTATGAATCGGTTGACTGGGAAAATGACGGCCGTTACAAGGGAAATTTTCATACCCATACAACTGTAAGTGACGGGAGGCTAAATCCGCATACCGTGGTCGATAAATATAACATGCTGGATTATGATATTCTTGCAATTGCCGATCACAATTCGGTTACATATCCCTGGACGGAGTTTTCTGAGATGGAACCCAGCAACCTTTCAATAAACCGCATGGAAGATGATCCGGAATCAATGCCTGATTATTTCAATTTTGAAGATCGTGATCCATCTGCTCTTGGGATCATTGACATTCAGGCAAATGAACTATCCAGCCACCATCATATGGGAAGCTTCTTCAATGATCATAATAATACAAGGACTGAAATCGAGTCCCTTGATGCTATTGAGGAAAAGGGAGGAATATCAATGCTGTACCATCCGGGGCGTTACGACAAGCCGGTTGAATGGTATACCGGACTATACTTCGAATATGACCATCTTATAGGACTGGAAGTTTACAATGCAGGCGACCGTTACCCGGAAGACCGCAAAATCTGGGATTCAATACTTACCCAAACTATGCCTGAAAGGCCTGTATGGGGTTTTTCAAATGATGATATGCATACTGAGGCGCAACTGGGCAGAAACTGGAACATTCTTATACTTCCGGAGCTTACCCACGAATCGGTTAGACATGGAATGGAGAACGGTCTCAGTTACTTCGTTTACGCACCGGAAGGTCACGACGGACCTCCACCGCCTGTAATTGAATCGGTAAATGTTAATAACAGAAGGGGTATAATAGAGATTTCCGCTACAGGATATGATTCAATGTTGTGGATATCAAACGGCGAAATTGTTTATGAAGGCAGTTCAATTAACCTTGATAAACTCATGGAAGACGCCCGTTATGTAAGGGCAAAACTTTTCGGGGCCGGAGATGTTGTTATTGGGACTCAGCCATTTGGCATCAAAAAGCCCTGATTATTAGCAGCAGTTTTTCTTTTTTAGTGTGAAAGGCCGCCCCGTATCTTTTTGCGGGGCGGTTTTTAAAACCAATTCATTGAATTGAAGTTCAGTATGAGGATAGATGACAGACAAGCTTCTTTGGCTCATTTTTTTTTGCTAATTTTACATGACAACAACTCATGCAAAATGGCCGGTCCGCTCATATCCCCATCTGCAGGCAAGGAAAGCGAAGAATACCAGCAGTTTAAGTTCCTTTTTGACGAATATTATCGTCCGTTATCCGTTTTTGCAAAGCAATACGTTGGTGATATGGACACTGCAGAGGAGATAGTGCAGGAGTTTTTCGTCAGGCTTTGGGAATCGAGGGAAACCTTGAATATAAAGGTGTCGGTTAAGGCATATTTTTATCAGAGCGTTAAAAATGCCTGTTATAATTACCTTAACTCGAAGCACCGGAGGATGGATGTAGATATTGAAATGCCTGTAACCGCCGTTGAGGAGGATGTACTGGACCGTATGATAGAAATGGAAAGAAAGGAAAAACTTTTCAAAGCCATTGAAAAACTACCAGACAGGTGTAAAAAGATATTCAAGCTAAGCCGGATTAACCAGATGAAGCATGCTGAAATCGCCGAAAAGCTCAATATTTCTGTAAAGACAATAGAAAACCAGATAAGTATAGCTTTGAAAAAGCTAATGAAACTCAAAAAATTTTTGTTGGTGCTTTTGTTAATGTTTTTGCTTTACTGATACATTTTGTGAAGGTTTTTATTAAAAATAGTTAAAAAATGAATGTGATTAGGGGAATTTATTTTTAATGTAGTCATACTTGAGTAAAAGGGTTGTTAATGAAAAATAACAATGATAATCAACTTTTCTGGGTACTGGTTGTGCGTGTACTTGACGGATATGCAAGCGATGAAGAAACAAGGACCTTTCGTGAGCTCTTGCTATCGGATGGAGAGTTCATGGATAATTATATGCATCTTAAAAACAACTGGGATAATTTAAAGCAACTTGAGGATTTTGAAAAGGTCGATCTGGAAAAAAAGTGGGAAAAGGTAAGCAGCCGTATTGCAGGATCGCAATCTGGTGCCGGTTCGCGGTCTGCTTCCATTTCCATCAATGACAGGAAGAAGCCTCTTATATACAGGGTGTTGCCTTATGCTGCTGTTGTTACACTTTTGGTTGCTGTTTCTGCATTACTTGTATGGTATGTTACCACACCTTCTTTGACTGAGGGACATTATACCAGGGTTGAAGCTCCGGTTGGCTCTAAAGCCATAATCGACCTTCCCGACGGATCGAATGTAAGTTTGAATGCCGGCAGCACTCTGATCTATTCTGATGCTTTCAATGTAGAAAACCGTCAAATTGTGCTGGAAGGAGAAGCTTTTTTTGAAATTGCAGAAAAAGACCTTCCTTTTATTGTAACGGCACATGAAATAAGGATCAAGGCACTTGGCACTTCTTTCAATTTAAAAGCTTATTCAGATGACGACTATATTGAGGCTACACTTGTCACGGGCTTGCTTTTGATTGAAAGGGCAGATGAGGAAGGTCCCTATTTCGAGGATATTATTCTCGAACCGAATCAGAAAGCTACATTTTTCAGGGAGGAAGAGCGGGTTTCACTTGTGGAAGAGGAAGCCCGTATTGAAGATCCAATTGTTGCAGATGTCGTTTCCCGTCCGATAGTTGGTGTTGAAGTAGCACGCAAGCTCGATATAACACCTGAAATAGGCTGGAAAGACGGTGTAATATTTGTGGAAAGTGAACCATTGCACAAGCTGGCAAGAAGGCTTGAGAGGCTTTATAATGTAAGTTTCGTTTTTAAGGATAAGGAGCTGAAATCTTACAGATATTCCGGAAGGCTGAGGGAACTGACTCTTGAACAAGTCCTTCAGGCAATGAAACTGACGTCACCAATTGATTACTCCATAGAAGATCAGGTGGTTACAATAAGGGAAAATCCCCTTACAAGGTATAAGTATCTGGAGTATTACTGATAGCCGGATATTATATTTTCACGCCCTATCTTATCTGAACTTTAGTTATTTTAAAACAATGAAACCTGAAACAGTATCTACGTATTCCGTATTACCTGTTTTAAAATCTTTCCAGGTTTTATTATTATTTCTTTTTCTTTTTACTTTTCTCCCGGAAACCTTATCAGCTCAGGAGATCAGGGTAAGCACCCGGGCAGAAAGGGTAAGGGATGCCTTGAGTGAGATCGAAGAGCAAACAATTTATAGTTTTTTTTACAATGACAACTTTTCTGACCTTAACAATATTCTCGGCAGCAATATTCCCGGAACGTATCCAAATATTGCAGAAGCTATGTCGGCAGTACTCGAGAACACTAATCTTACATACCAGATAATTGATGAACACCTTATAGTTATAATGCCTGAAGATCTTCAGCCGGGAATTGTAGTTTCAGGTACGGTCACATCTTCGGAAGACGATAGTCCCGTTCCGGGAGTGTCTGTATCGGTAAGGGGAACTACTGCAGGAACGATCACAGATATGAACGGCTTTTTCAGCGTAAGGGTGCCCTCGGAGAATTCAGTTTTGAATTTTTCTTTTATTGGGATGAAGACAAGGCAGCTTATGGTAGGAGACCGCAGGGTCATCAATGTTGATATGGATCCTCACATTGTAGGGCTTGATGAATTAGTTATTACAGGATATGGTTTTCAGCAAAGAAGAGACCTTTCCGGATCTATTTCGTCAGTAAATTTCCGGGAAATAGAAAACATGCCTGTTTCTTCCATAGAAAGAGCAATACAGGGACGCGCAACGGGGGTAGAGGTAACTTCAGCATCGGGTGTTCCCGGTGGGTCAGTTTCTGTAATTATCAGGGGGGTAGGTTCTCTGGCAGGGGACAATCAGCCGCTTTATATTATAGACGGAGTACAGGTTTTTGCAGGAGATCATTCGAGAAGGTTGCGGGAATCCAATGCCCTGGCCGGACTCAGTTTTGATGATATTGAAACCATTGACATACTCAAGGATGCATCAGCGGCTGCTATATACGGAGCACAGGGTGCAAACGGAGTTGTGATTATTACAACCAAAAGAGGGAAAGCAGACCCTGATGCCAAAACACGATTTGAATT
>PUMT01000105.1 GCA_003551495.1 Bacteroidota bacterium | reverse complement strand
CAAAATAAACCTGCTTTTTAAACGTCCTTTCTTTAGGTTGATTACTTTAAAAAACAGGGTTTCCTGCCGGAGATCTGCCTTATATTGGGAATAACTGAACAAAATCTGCAATATTAAAGGGAAAAACACTGCATATATGAATAACAACTGGATATTAAGATATGACAAATGGGAAAAAGATGAGCACCCCCTCAGGGAAGCATTATGCACACTGGGCAATGGTGTTTTTGCCACAAGAGGGGCTTTTGAAGAGGTGCCTGAAAACGATTACAACTATCCGGGAACATACCTTGCAGGCGGATATAACAGAATGAAATCTGAAATAAAGGGAAAGGTCGTTGAGAACGAAGACCTTGTAAACTGGCCAAACTGGCTTTATCTCACATTCAGGATCAACGATGGTAAGTGGTTCAGCCTCGAAAACGGGGAGATACTGGAACATATCACCTCCCTTAATCTTAAAGAAGGAATACTGGAGCGAAAAATCAGGTTCCGGGATGAAGATAATAATGAGACATCCATATTAAGCAGACGGATAGTTAGCATGGACGATTATCATATAGGGGCAATAGAATGGACACTCATACCTGAGAACTGGTCTGCCCCTGTTACCATACGTTCTGGCATAGACGGAGATATTATCAACAACAATGTGGAGCGGTACCGCGAACTGAATCAGGACCATACCGGGGTAGTTGAAAAGGGAGGTTTGAACGGCAACGGGATATACCTTATAAGCCGCTCCAGGCAGTCGGGAATAATCATGACGCAGGCAGCCAGAACCGATGTTTATATCAACAACCGGAAAGCCGGTCTCAAGCAGGAGCTGTTTCAGCACAAAGGATTCGTTTCCACAGATATCCTGCTTGAATGTTCCAGGCTCCAGCCTGTCAGAATTGAGAAGCTTGCTGCAATTTATACATCGAGGGATTTTGCTATCAGCGATCCGCTTACAGAGGCAAGGACAAAAATTGAAAGAATGGCAGATTTTGCAGATATAGCAGTGAAACACCAGACCGCCTGGTCACAGATATGGAGCTTTAATGATATTGTAATCGGGTCAAACGATCTGGATCAGTTGATAATCAGACTTCACATATTTCATTTGTATCAGACAGTTTCCAAGAACAGTATAGATTACGATATTGGAGTACCTGCACGTGGTTGGCATGGAGAGGCCTACCGCGGTCACATTTTTTGGGACGAGCTATATATTCTGCCTTTTATAAACCTCCACAATCCGCAACTTTCCAGGTCTCTTCTGCTATACCGATTCAGAAGGCTTCCTGAGGCTTATCAGGCAGCAAAAGAAGCCGGGTACAGGGGGGCTATGTATCCATGGCAAAGCGGCAGTAATGGCAGGGAAGAAACCCAGGTTATTCACCTGAATCCGAAATCGGGGCGCTGGAATCCTGACAATACAAGATTTCAGCGCCACATAAATGCCGCCATACCATACAATGTCTGGCATTATTACCAGAGTACGGGGGATATGGATTTTCTGCTGACTTATGGTGCAGAGATAATTGCAGCCACAGCACTTTTCTGGTCGAGTATTGCTTCATGGAATCCCAAAAGGGACAGATATGAAATAATGGGTGTAATGGGCCCGGATGAATACCACACCAGGTATCCGGATTCAACTTCCCAGGGGCTTAATAACAACGCATATACGAATGTTATGGCAGCATGGGTTATGCAAAAAGCCCTGGATGTTTGCAGGTTGCTGGATAAACATTGTGTTGATGAACTATCCCGGAAAGTCGGTTTTACTGAAGATGACGTAGAAAAATGGAAGGACATGACCTGCAGGATGTTCATCCCCTTTCATGAAGGGAATATTATTGAACAGTTTGAGGGTTTTTGCAATCTGAAGGATCTTGACTGGGAAAGGTACAGGAAGAAATACGGCAATATAATGCGCCTTGACCGGATCCTCGAAATGGAAAATGATTCTCCCAATTTTTATAAAGCTGCAAAACAGGCAGATGTGCTGATGCTGTTTTATCTTTTTTCAAGTGAAGAGCTGGAATCGATTTTCAGCAAGCTCGGATACAATTTCAGTCCGGAAATAATCACAGAAAACATTTCATATTACCAGTCTGTTACCTCTCACGGCTCAACGCTCAGCAAGGTAATACATGCCTGGGTTTATGCGAGGTCGGACAGGGACAAGTCCTGGAAAATTTTCAGAAAAGCTCTCATGAGTGATTTCAGTGATATACAGGGGGGCACTACTCATGAGGGGATACACCTTGGGGCTATGGCGGGTACTATAGATATAGTACAGCGCTGTTATACCGGACTTGAAATCAGGGATGACGTTCTCTGGCTCAATCCGTGCCTCCCCGATGATATCGGATCGGTTACCTTTCATGTAAGGTATCGCAGCCACTGGATCAGGCTTTATATTGACCACAAAAAGCTGAAGATAGAATTTGATAAAGGTTACGCTGAACCTGTCAAAATAGGCGTCAAGGGAAGAAAGTACAGTTTCGGGACCGACGACAGGAAAGAGTTCACTTTGTAAATTTAAGTGCAATGAGATTAATAATTGTTTCAAACCGCCTGCCTGTAACCGTTTCAAGGGAAGACGGCGTATATTCGCTGAAAAAAGGTGCAGGCGGACTGGTTTCGGGTCTGAGCGATTTCCTGAATTCCATCGGGGAGTCAGGGGCAGATATTGACGATTACTTATGGCTCGGATGGCCGGGCTTGTCAGTGCCAAAAAAAGACGAGACGGCGGTCAGGGATATGGTTGGCTCAAATTACAACGCACATCCGGTTTTCCTGTCAAAGGAATTGATGGACAATGTGTACCTTGGTTTTTGCAACAGGACTATCTGGCCATTGTTCCACTATTTTCCGACTTATGTGAAATACGAGAGTATTTACTGGGAACAGTACAAAAAAGTCAATGAGATTTTCCGTGATGAATTGCTGAAAATTATAAAACCTGATGATATTTTATGGGTTCATGATTACCATCTGATGCTCCTGCCCGAAATGCTTCGGGAAAAGGTTGACAATCCGGTTGGATTTTTCCTCCATATTCCTTTCCCTTCATATGAAATGTACAGAATGTTGCCCGGGGAAAGCCGGAATGCCATTTTGGAGGGGATTGCAGGTGCCGATCTCGTGGGGTTTCATACACATGATTATTCGCAGTATTACCTTCGCTGCGTAAGAAGGATACTCGGCGCAGAAAATCATATGGGGACAATCAGTTTCCCGCGCAGGGTTACAAGAGTCGATACATTCCCGATGGGCATTGATTTCGAAAAGTTCAACAAAATGGAGACCGGCCGTTATGAAGATACATCAAAAGATTCGCCAGAAAGAAAAATTATACTTTCGGTTGACAGGCTCGATTATTCAAAAGGGATAATCAACAGGCTGCAGGGTTTCGAGATGTTTCTCAGGGATAATCCCGTCTGGCGGGGGAAGGTCATTCTGAATATGATAGTTGTCCCCTCCCGCACGGGTGTTTATATGTACCAAAAGATCAAAAGGAGCCTGGATGAGATGGTAGGCAACATTAACGGTGCTTATGGAAGTGTTGACTGGGTTCCTGTAATTTACCGCTTTACCTCATTGCCTCATGAAGAGCTCATTGCGCTTTACCGTACCAGCGATGCTGCATTGATAACTCCCCTGAGGGACGGCATGAATCTGGTTGCAAAGGAATATGTTGCATCACTAAATCACAAAAAAGGGGTGCTTATTCTAAGCGAGTTTGCCGGTGCGGCGGTTGAGCTGAGCGAAACGGTGCTTGTCAATCCCAACAATGCCGACGAAATAGCCGGAGCTATCCGGGAAGCACTCGAAATGCCCCTTGAGGAGCAGGAGAGAAGGAATTCTATAATGCAGGAACGTTTGAACCGCTATAATGTAACCAGGTGGGCTGATGATTTTGTAAGGGAACTTTGCAATATCAGAAGCAGTTACAGGCAGACACTTGAAAGGAAGATCCTTACTGATGAGCGTTCTGAAAAGCTCATTGAACAGTATAAAAGAGCAAAAAAAAGGATCATATTTGTCAACTACGACGGCACCCTCGTCCCTTACAGCGACGACAGTGCACCATTGAGACCCGGGGAAAAGCTTTTGAATTTGCTGGAAGGGATAAATGAAAAACCTGATACTGACATTGTTATACTCAGCGGGAGAAGCAAAAAAGATCTTGAAATGCTTTTGGGCGGCCTGAATATAAACCTGACGGCAGAACACGGTTCATGGATAAGGAAGGCAGGCCGGAAGGAATGGGACCAGCTTAAACCTATGTCTGCCGAATGGAAGGATGAGGTGCTTGATATTCTGGAGATCTACACCGACAGGTTGCCCGGCGCATACATAGATGAAAAGGAGTTTTCAGTTTCATGGTACTACCACAGGTCGAATATCGAGCAGTCCAGGTTCCTTGCACGTGAGGTGAACGAGCACCTGCTGGATCTTACCTCAAACCTGGATGTGCAGGTTATTCACGGTAACAGGGTAATAGAAGTTGCCAATTCCGGCATAAACAAAGGGGAGCTGGCTCTGCACTGGTTGTCAATGAAAGAGTATGATTTCATAATGGCAATAGGTGCCGGTTGGGCAGACGAACTTCTTTTCCGCACACTTCCTCCTCATGCATTTACATTCAGGGTTGGAAAGGTGCAGACCGATGCCAGATACCTTCTGGATGAACAAAAAGATGCGGTGACACTCCTGGAGAGTCTCACCGCGTGAGCTTTTTTATTAGATTGTGTGTTTCAGTATTGGGTTCCGGAACTCCTTTTTTAACGAGAGTTCCCGCTATGCAGTCGCGTATTGTTCGCCGGCTAAGAGATTCAAACCTTGCGACCCGGGTATTTTTTAAGTGCAATATCAAGGCATGTCATGGCTTTGCCCAGGTCTTCCCTGTTGAGCACATATGCTATCCGGACTTCCTGTTTTCCGTATCCCGGTGTTGCATAAAAGCCTGAGGCAGGAGCCAGCATTACCGTTTCGTTATTGTGCTCAAAATCCGAGAGAAGCCATTGAGAAAACCTGTCTGCATCGTCAACAGGCAGTTTGACAGTCACATAAAACGCTCCTTTCGGCATCGGGCATACAACCCCTTCCATATCCCTGAGAGCCCCTACCATCATATTTCTCCTGCTGATATATTCCTCCTGTACTTCCCTGAAATAATCAGGTGACACATCAAGGGCGGCTTCACCTACTATCTGTCCGAATGAAGGGGGGCTAAGCCTTGCCTGTGCGAACTTCATGGCAGTTGCCATCACCTCCTTGTTTTTACTTACCAGCGCACCTATACGAACTCCACATGCACTGTAGCGTTTTGATACGGAATCTATAAGAACTGTATTTTCTTCAGCACCTTTAAGATGCATAACCGAGAAATGCGTCAGGTCGTCATAGCAAAACTCCCTGTAAACCTCGTCGGAAAAGAGATACAGGTCGTGCTTTTTCACTATTTCCCCCAGCTGTTCTATCTCCTCCTGAGAATAGAGATATCCTGTGGGGTTGTTGGGGTTGCAGATAATGATTCCCCTGGTTTTCGGATTGATCAGTTTTTCAAGTTCGGCTACCGGGGGCAGCGCAAATCCGGAGTCGATATATGAGGTTACGGGTACGATCTTTACACCGGCCGTCACCGTAAAACCATTGTAGTTTGCATAAAAGGGTTCGGGAACTATAACTTCGTCACCGGGGTTGAGGCATGACATCAGGCCGAACAGTATTGCTTCCGATCCGCCTGCTGTAATAATTATTTCGGTATGGTCAACATTTATGTCAATATCCCTGTAATATTGCGAAAGTTTTTTGCGGTAGGTTTCGTTCCCTGCCGAATGGCTGTATTCAACAACTTTTAGGGGATTGTTGCGGATTGCATCCATGGCAACCCGGGGTGTCGGAATATCCGGCTGACCGATATTAAGATGGTATATCCTGCGTCCTTTCCTCTTTGCTTCTTCTGCATAGGGAACCAGTTTCCTTATGGGAGACTGGGGCATAAGTTTTCCTTTTTCTGATATTTGTGGCATGATTGTTATAATTTTACTGGTTATTACTGATTAAAGCCGCATTCTTTCAATCCGGCAGAAAATATCCCGGATTCTTAATAAAGAAAGCATTCCATGCAAAAATAATTTTAATTGCTGAATAAAATAATGATATAAAACATTTTTGAAATAACTTAAAAACAGAAGTAAAAAAAGCTTCTCAGAATTTTCACGGAATAATCCTGTCATAAATCCCGGTTCATTTACAGCAGAATTGTTTATTTTTACAAAATTTTGAATTTTGGGTTTAATTCGCAATCAATAAATAATAAAACTACACAATGGATATTCCTTCAAAATATGATCCGGGGAAAACTGAAGGGAAATGGTACAGTTACTGGCTTGATAACCGTTTTTTCTCTTCAGTTCCCGATGAAAGGGAGCCCTATACAATAGTTATTCCTCCTCCCAATGTGACCGGCGTACTCCACATGGGGCATATGCTTAACAATACCATACAGGACATACTTGTCCGCAGGGCAAGGATGTCCGGGAAAAATGCATTGTGGGTTCCGGGTACTGACCACGCTTCAATTGCAACCGAAGCAAGGGTTGTTGCCAAACTCAACAGTGAAGGGATCAGCAAATATGACCTTACAAGGGAGGAATTCCTGGAGCACGCCTGGGAATGGAAACAGAAGCATGGGGGAATAATACTTGAACAGCTCAAAAAGCTTGGGGCTTCATGCGACTGGGAGAGGACGGTTTTTACCATGGACGAGGGTTATTCTGAAAGCGTTGTGGATGTTTTTATCAGGTTATACAAAAAGGGGCTTATATACCGTGGTGTACGTATGGTAAACTGGGATCCGCAGGCCAAAACAGCATTGTCAGATGAGGAGGTCAACTACAGGGAGGTTGATTCAAGGCTGTATCATGTACGCTATGACGTAAAGGGCAGGAAGGAAGGGGTAGTGATAGCCACCACGCGTCCGGAAACTATTCTTGGCGACACGGCTGTCTGTGTTAATCCGGCAGATGAGCGATATAGGGCACTTAAGGGTGCCAGGGTTGTTATCCCGGTTGTCAACCGTGAAGTCCCATTGATAGAAGACAATTATGTTGACATGGAGTTTGGCACCGGAGCGCTTAAGATTACACCGGCGCATGACATAAACGATTATGAGATAGGTTTGCGGCACAATCTTCCCGTGGTAGATATATTCAATGATGACGGCACTTTATCGGATCAGGCAACGGTTTTTGTGGGAATGGACAGGTTTGAAGCCCGCAAGGCCGTTGTTCGGATACTTGAGGAGGAGGGGCGCCTGGTTAAGGTAGAGGATCATGCCAACAAAATAGGTTTTTCTGAAAGAACGGATGCTGTTATTGAGCCCAAGCTTTCAATGCAATGGTTTTGCAAAATGAAGGAGATGGCACATCCGGCGCTTGAAAATGTAATGAATAATTCAATCAGGCTTTATCCGCCCAAGTTCAAAAATATTTACAGGCATTGGATGGAAAATGTAAGGGATTGGTGTATATCCCGCCAGCTTTGGTGGGGGCACAGGATACCTGCATGGTATCTTCCGGGAAGCAATGATTTTGTAGTTGCCAAAACCGCAGAGGAAGCCCTTCCGGAAGCCATCGAAAAATCAGGGAACAGCAGCCTGAAGGTATCCGACCTGAAACAGGACGAGGATGTTATGGACACATGGTTTTCTTCATGGCTCTGGCCGATAGCGGTTTTTGACGGGATACGCAATCCGTCAAATCCTGAATACAAATACTATTATCCGACAAATGATCTTGTTACGGCTCCTGAGATCCTCTTTTTCTGGGTCGCCAGGATGATTATGGCCGGCTACGAATTCCGGGGAGAAAAACCTTTCAGGAATGTTTATTTAACAGGTATTGTAAGGGACAGCAAAGGCAGGAAAATGTCCAAATCACTTGGTAATTCTCCTGAACCTCTTGAGCTTATGAAGAAGTACGGTGCTGACGGAGTGAGGGTGGGAATGATGCTTTGTTCACCGGCTGGCGGCGACCTGCTTTTTGATGAAAGTCTTACCGAACAGGGGCGCAATTTCTCCAACAAGATCTGGAATGCATTCAGGCTGGTCAGGAGCTGGAAAGCGTCAGATGATGCCAGACAGGAAACACATTGCAGAATTGCATCTGAATGGTTTGAAAGCAAGCTCAACAGGGCGATAAGTGAAGTAAACAGAAATTATAAAAACTTTCGCCTTTCCGAAGTACTGATGATCCTGTACAAACTTTTCTGGGACGATTTTTCATCCTGGTACCTGGAAATTGTAAAGCCTTCTCCCGGCGAACCTCTCGACCGGAAGACCCTTGACAGCACCATAGACTTTTTCGACAGGCTTATGAGACTGATCCATCCATTTATGCCTTTTATCACTGAGGAGATATGGCAATTGCTTGATGAAAGGGCTGATGGTGAAAGTATAATGATCTCCGAAATGCCCCGTGCCGGAACTGTTGACAGGAAATTGCTGGGGGAAGTAGATTTTGCAAGGGAAATAGTCACAGCAGTACGTTCTGTACGCGCCAGGAAGAATATCTCCCAACGCAAAGCAATAAAGCTGTTTGCTGCGATCAGTGAGGAGGAGTACAGGGCAATCCCCTGTGATATCATCTCCAGGCTTTGCAACCTGTCGGCTATACTTCCTTCAAAACAAAAGCCGGCAGGCGCAATAACGTTTATTGTCAAGACCTCCGAGTTTTACATTCCCATGGAAGAGAGTATTGATGTGAGTGAAGAGATCAGCAAGGTTGAAAAAGAAATTGACTATACAAAAGGTTTCCTTGAATCAGTGATGAAGAAACTGGATAATGAAAGGTTTGTAAAAAACGCCCCCGATAAGGTAGTCAGCCAGGAAAGGAAAAAAAGTGAAGATGCGCGCAGCAGGCTTAAATTGCTTCAGCAAAGGCTGGAAGAACTCAGGGGTGGCAGCAGTGATAATTAAATTGTAAATAATAATAATATTAAAAAAAATTGTTTGTAGTTATGAACGATTCGGAAATTTTGCTAAATCCTAATGAATTGGTCAGGTTTCTCAGAAAGCCTCCATCAAGCTTTACTATGCACGACATTGTCAGGTTCGTTGAAGATAAAGGCATAAAAATGCTTAACCTGAGGTATGTGGCTGAAGACGGGAAGCTTAAAACACTCAATTTTGCCATATCAGATAAGAATTATCTCGAAACCGTGCTTACATCAGGCGAAAGGATCGACGGGTCAAGCCTTTTTTCTTCAATTGAAGCCGGATCGAGTGACCTCTATGTTGTTCCAAGGTATAAAACGGCTTTTGTCAATCCCTTTGAAGAGGTGCCAACACTTGATATACTCTGTTCCTTTTATAATAATCAAGGCAGGCCGCTGGAAATCGATCCCGGGAATATCTTAAGAAAAGCACACAGGCGCTTCCGTGATGCAACCGGTTTTACCTTTAAGGCACTTGGTGAGCTTGAATATTATGTTATAAGTGAAACAGAAGACATTTACCCCCCTGTTGACCAGAAAGGGTACCATGCATCAAAACCCTTTGCAAAATGGGAAGAACTAAGGTCGGAAGCACTTTTGCTGATAGCTGCTGCAGGAGGGAAAACAAAGTACGGTCATGCCGAAGTGGGCAGCTTTACTGATGGAGACAGGCTTTTTGAGCAGCATGAAATAGAGTTTCTTCCAT
>PUMT01000164.1 GCA_003551495.1 Bacteroidota bacterium | reverse complement strand
GGTTGGCCCGCTGCACCGCATCATCCAGGGCAGTTTGCAAGCCGTTCACGCTACTGATGGGCTGGGTGCCGGTGTGGTTGGCCCGCTGCACCGCATCATCCAGGGCAGTTTGCAAGCCGTTCACGCTACTGATGGGCTGGGTGCCGGTGTGGTTGGTCCGCTGTACTGCCGCGCTGAGACCCTGCTCCAGCTCGGTACCAAGCTGGTCCAATTCGGTATCAACCTGCGACCAATTCTGGTTAAGAAGGTCACCCCACTGATCCTCTGACCCATCGACAATGGGGAGGTTGAACTGGTAGTTGGGGGTTAGATCGGCCATTGTTACACCTCATTCCATTCGTCGACGAGTGCTGCGGGTAGCGTACCATAACCGCCTATACCATACCTCCCTATGCCATACAAACGGGTCGGCCTCCCTGCCTGGCCCCGCCAAACACCAACGGTGGGCGGGTCCTGCGCATACCACTCCTGGCCCGGCTCGGGGGCCGGTGCGCCGTACCTGCCCGCGCCGTACCGGCCGACCCCGTAGAACCGGGATGGCCTGGTACCCTGGGTACGCCATCTCGGTTCTGAGACAAGCTGCTCCGTCCAGGGGTCATCGGCCGCGGTTTGGCGTACCCAGCCCCCGAGCACGATGTCTGGGGAGGCGAAGGCTGACGCCCCGAGTCTGGCCGAGGCGGTCCGGTTCGCCACGGCCCCCGCGGCGGCCAGGGCGGTCAATACGTCAGCGGAGACCTTTCCGACCGCGGCGGCGTACACCTCGGTGGCCGCGCCGTAAAGCCCGACCCCGTAAGGGCCTGCGCCATAGGGCCGGGTCGAGGGGTCTGCCCTCGAGAACCAAAGCGCCTGTACACTGGCCGTCACCCTGCTTATGGCGAATGCGTCGGCCCGCGTCGAGGGCTGTACCCCCCTCGCCTCAGAGTCGGCAGCGACCGTCTCCGCCCCGAGACTTACCTGGCGGGTGGCGGCCGCCTGCGCACTGGCCGTCGTGCTCCCTGCCCCGGCCGCGTGTCGATAGAACCCCGTCGCGTAGGGGCTGGCGCCGTACAGGTCAGTGCCGTACAGGCCCATGCCGTAGGGACGGGTCACGCTATTGGGACGGGAGTACCAAAGCGTCTCCGCACTGCTCACGGCAAAAGCGCCAACCCCCATCGAGGGCTGCGCCCCTCTCGCCTCAGCGTCGGCAGTGACCGTGCCCGTCCCGAGACTTACCTGGCGGGTGGCACCGGCAGGTTGCGAGCTGGCTGACGCGTGCCCCACCGCGGCTGCTTCAACGTACCCGAAGGAGCCGTAGGGGCCAATGCTGTAAGGGCCTGCGCCGTAGGGCCGCGCCATCCTATTGGATCTCGAAGACCAAAGCGCCCGCGGAGAAGCGGAGCGCGTCCCCGGAAGTTATGGTCCGGGGCAGCGGCGTCTCGATGTCGTTGGGGTCCCGCAGCTCCATATACGCCAGGAAAGTGCCGCCAGTGGCTGCGGAGAAAAGTACCGCGTGAGTGACTTCGCCCCAGCTGCTTGTCGCCTGGGGGAACTCCACTTCCGCAGTGTTCGTGGCCTCGGTGGGGTCGCCCTGGGTGTAGCTGACCGTCCACGGCTGCCGGGCGTACTCTGATGCCGTCACCTCATCCCCGGATGCAGTGTCCGACGGCGTACTGGTAACGAGGCCGATATACGACCCGTCAAGGACCGACTCGAGCATTGTCTGTTCTGCTGCGTCACTGAAGCTCATAGCTCACACCCCAAACCCTTTGCCGCGCCGAACCATAGGGGCGCCGCTGAACCGTGAATCGGCGTCGCTACCGTTGGCCGCGATCACCGCCTCTTTGAACAACTTTTCCCACACGCCGACCCGCTCGTCGTCCTTCAGGTACGGGGCGGAATGCACCAGCGCACCGTACAGGTAGATGTCGGGGTACCCGCGTAAAAGCCAGTTCGTGTTCACGCCCTCGACTACGGCACCTTCGGCCTCGGCCTCCTCGAGCCGGGGGACCTGGGCATAGTAGATCATCTCGATCTCTACGGGGTCCTCGGGCGTGGGGCTCGGGGCCAGCTCCAGGGTGTTGCCCACCAGCGCGTAGTGGGTAGGCGCCCCGGGCCGGGTAACCCGGCCGCTGCGCAACGCCTCCCGGTAGCGGTCGATCTCGTCGAACGCCATGAGCCCCAGGGCTTTCTGGTCCGCCATGCGCTGGATGTTCTTCGCCTTGCGCCAGTCGTCAGGGAGAGCGATGTACTGCCCCGTGGCCTGGGTCCGGCTCCGCTTAATCATCTCACGGGTACGCAGCTCACGGTCGCAGAAGGCCTCTACCATTTTGATCCACACCGGGATCTGAGGCTCCAGGTCTTGGCGCATCAGCCATTCGGCTACCGCCGACTTGAGCTGGCCGTAGTTCTCAAATGCGAACTCACTCATACTCGGCCCTTCCATGTGCGGAAGCAGGCGTTCTCCGGGCGATTCATCCACTGGCGCCAGCCATCCGGGTTGTCCCAACCCTCCCGCACTGCCTGCTCATAGATGGGGATGGGGACCTCGGCCACGTGCAGCAGGCCGTCGTGCTTGTCGAAGCGGGTGGCCTCCTGCTTGGCTCGGCAGAAGTCGATGATCCCATCCACATTCTGGGTGGTCTGGACGGTGAAGCGGTCAGGGTCCGAGGTGTCCGCGTGGATGGTGCCCCGCAGCCCGTTACCCCTGTCATACGGCATCGTGATCTTCATAGCAGAAGGGGGCCATAGGCCCCCATCCTCCCTTCTAGGCTGCGACCGCCCTCTCGGTTATGCAGAGGTGGTCAGGTCCGCGATAGCACCGTGAGCGGCCTCGTTGTCCACCTGAAGGCCATACTCGGTGAGGATCATGCGGGTCTCCGCATCGCCGATCTTCGCCAGAGGGGTCTGCTGGAATCGACGGTAATACGCGACCCGGGCATAGCTCGGGTCCAGCAGGAAGGCGGTGCGCTCACGGATCCAGCGGCTCGCCATCACGCGGAGGGTGCCGAAGTCACCCGCGTAGAGGGAGACGGTGGCCTGCACACGTTCCTTGTCGATGTTCTGACGAGCGGTCTCGCGCCCCAGGAAACCGGAAACGACGCCCTTGTTGTAGGGGCCGACCAGCAGCAGCGTAGGCTCCGCGCCGTTGGTGTAGCAGTTCTGGAGACACTCCTTGAGCAGGTCCTCGGTGAAGGCACGCTGAGTACCATCGGTCGGGGCACTGTTCTGGTCCGCCGCATCGTCACCACCAGAGCCACGGAGGACGTTGGTGCTGAGCCAGGACTCCAGGGCACGGGTCTTGCGGGGGGTGGAGGTGTCACCGTCGTCCCGGCCCTGCACGCCGGTGAGGATGTTCTCCATGTCCCGCTTGAGTTCCTTGGAGCGCATCGCCATCTGGTGCGCCATCTCACGGCGCTTACCGGCCGGGTTGGCGGCGTTCTGAGAACCGGAGACGGTCGCGTCACGCTTGGAAATCTGCGCGACGTTGGACACGCGGACAGTGGGCTGGCTGGCGCTGCGCTGCAGCTCGAAGCCTTCCACCTGGGCGTTGTCGGTGTCGACCGCTTTCAGGTTTTCCACCTGCCAATCGTAGGTCACGTTCGACACGTTCCGGGTCCCGATGGCCGTGATGAACGGGGTGTCATACGGGTCGATGTTGTAGATGGCATCAGACAGATCCTCTCGGTTCGCCTGTGCATCATACGTCTTGAAACTCTGGGAGACAGCCATTGTCGTGATCCTCGTTTACTCGTCGCCGAGTAGTTGCTCGAAGTAGGGTACAGCCGCGCCAACCGTTCCGGTCTTTGCGAGACGCTGTTTGGCCTTCCTCGCCTTCACCTTGCCGGGGGACTCATTGGAGGGGGTGCCGGCTTTCAAGGGCTTCTTCGTGCTGCGCTTCTTCACCTTGGCCTGGCTCCCGGGGTCGGCTTTCTTCTGCTGCAACGCTCGGAACTTGGCCGCGTCCCGGAGGACTTGAATGGCCCGGTGGTCAACCATGGACTTCATCTCCTGCTCCGAGAAGCCTACCGCCTCCCCGTACTTGAGCATTTGCTGGTAGTCCTTGGTGGCCGTTTCCTGGTCCTGCCAGTCGGGGATCGCCGCGAGCAGCTTCTCCTTCTCCTCCTGGACGACGCGCTCCATTTGCTTCTGCTGGCGCTGCTGGTACTCCTGCTGTACCCGCTGCTGTTCCTGCTGAATCGCCTGGATGCGTTCCTGGACCTGGCGCTCCTTGTCGCGCTCTTCGTAGTAGCCGACCTCATCCTCTTGCTTGAGTCGCTGCCAATCGGCCTCGGTGCGTCCTGAGACGCTTGCCTGTAGCCGAACCGCCAACTCATTCAGGGCCGTGCTCCACTCGCCCTGCTGCTTGAGGACCTGATCCTCCTTATCCTCCAGCTCCCTGCGCTGTTCAGCGAGGGCCTGGGTCTTGCGAGTGTAGTCCTGGGTCCGGGAGTAACCAGACTGGAGTTCCTTGAGGGTGACCTCGGTCTCCTCGCCATCCACCTTGACCTTTATCTTGGTCTCGGGATCCAGCTCGGCCGCGGGTTCCTCATCCTCCTCGTCCTCGTCTTCCTCGGACTCCTCATCATCCTGATCTTCCTCGGAGTCGTCTTCGCCTTTGTCCTCGCCGTCTTCCTCGGACTCAGACTCTTCCTCCTCGGACTGGGGATCATCCTGATCCTCCTCGTCTGGGCTTTCGCCCGCTGCGTTGTCCTCAAGCGGTGTCTCGCCATCTTCCTCAGCGAGCGCCGATTCCCACGCACTCATGGCATCGTCATACTCGGACCCCATTTGCCCCGGCTTCCCGAACTCAGTGAAGTCCGTGGCGGAGGTTCCCCGATCTGCTGTAGCCATCTCTAATACTCCGTCAGTTTAACCAGAAGTCAAGTATTACTCAAACCTTACCCGCGACATTTCGCTTCGTATGCTCGCGGTGCAGGGCTCCGGCCTGGGCGAAGCTGTTGATCTGCTGGCGCAGCTTCCCTACGGCCTGGACCATGAAAAAGGCGTTCTCTCGCTGGGTGGTTTGGACCGGAGAGGTCTCACGCCATTCACGGATGTACTCGGCTTCTATGGTATCCAGGGCCTCATTCCACAGAGGGTTCCCCTGGAGGTGCTCGGCCGCCTGTCTCAGACGCTGCACCTCAGTATCGGGAGTCGGCTGAATCTTCTGCGTTGCCATCTTCTACATGCCTCCGGCAGGTCCAGTCCCGGGTCCGGGTTGCTGGGGTGCCTGCTGCTGTTGGGCACCGGCGACCTGCCGGGCCTGGTTCAGGTCCTGCAACATGTTGTGCAGGTGTTGGTGACCCTCACGTTCACGCTCGATCTCGGTACGAATCCCAGCCAGGTTGACGTTGACGCCCTCCTGACGGAGCTTCTCGGCCCGGAGCATGACGTCGGCCATCATCTTGTCGCGCTCGCGGTCGTCGGACTGGATCGCCTTCCAGATATCCAGTTCGAACTGCTGCTGCTTGAGCTGGCCATCCTGCATGACCCGCTGAGCCTCCGCCTGAGCCAGGATCTCTTCCGGGTTGGGCCCGGGCGGCTCTTGCGGGGGCGGCTGATTGGCCGGGTCGGTCGGGTCCTTCAGGTACCGCTCAACGTCCACGATGCCGGACAGCTTGGCGATCTCGGCCAGGGTGTTGCGGTACTCCTCAAGACCGGCCAGGGGGTTCTCCGGCCCGGCCAGCTGGATGATCTGCTCCTGCTTCTGCGCCAGCTCGCGGAGCACCATGAGCCGCTGCTCCATGGTACCGCTGCCGAGGGCCACAGTGGTGACCACATCCATGTCGTGCTTCCAGGTGCGCGGGTCCACTTCGATGAAGCGGTTGTTCTTGCGCACCCACTGCGACCGCTCCGTGTTCTCTCGGGCCAGGCGGAGCATCATCTTGAAGAAGTCGGTGAGGCCTCCCTCCACGAAATTACGGGCGATGTGCTCGATCCGGCTATTGGCCGACATCGACGCATTCTCAATCGCCGCCGTGGCAGTGGACTGCAAGGCATCGGCGTTGAGGCCCTGGGCCGCCTCGTTCATCCCGGTACGTGCCTCAGCCAGGGTGTCCAGGTACTGCATGATCGGGAACACTTCCCGGCCGACGAAGGGCTGCTGGATGTAGCGCAGCATCCCCGGCTGCTTGACCCGGATCACCCGGCCTTGTTCGGTGTTCAGGAGGTCGTCGAAGTTGACCTGGCCCTCCACCGCCTCGGTGTCCGGGTGAATGGCGTTGGCCAGGGAGTCCATGGTGTTGCGCATGATCATGGTCTTGAGCTTCTGGATGTCCTCCACAAGCTCGGCCATGCTGTGGCCAATGGCCTGGTGTGCCACAGGGCTGGGGCAGATGTCTGCCATCGGCACGAAGTCGCACAGCTCGTCGCTGAGGATCTTGTAGCCGGCACCCGCCACGCAGATCCGCCGAAGCTCCGCGATACCATCGCCATCCGCGTCCACCCGGACCCAGCACTCGGCGTAGACCACCTCCCTCTGCGAGGGGTCGCCACCATCCTCTTCCTGATCGTCGGAGGTGTTGCCTACGGAACGGCCTTCCTCCTCGATCTCGAAGTCCTCGTCGGAACCCCCGGCCAGGTCCTCAATGTCGTCCCAGTCGTACCCCATGGCCACGAGGTCAGACAGGGTGACGGTACGCCGGTGGCCGACCAGCCGGGCCTCCTGGATGCTGCGCGCCTTCCGGTGGATGACGTACTCCTCCGGGGGTACCGCCTGGAACCGGAGCCGACCCTTGGTCTCGATGCGTGTCACGGTGGCGTCGAACAGGGGCATCGGCTCCGGCGCCTGCATCTGCTCCGGGTCTTCCATGATGGGTGACGGGGCGTAGGTCCGGCCGGTCTCTTCGGCCTCCACCTCGGTCACCTCATCGTCGGCCGCGAGGAGTTCCAGATCCTCTTCCGTGAGGTCGGTCAGCTCCGTCTGCACCGGTGTCTCGTTCTCCTCCCACCACAGCTTCAGGACGCCTGTCTTGCGAATGAGAGCGTCGTCCACCGCGGACAGGAACTCCATGTACCCGCGGTTCTGATGGTAGACGACGTATTGCGCCCACGCGGTGGCGTCCTTGGCGAACTGGACATCCTCCGGCTGCTGGGCGGCGTACTCCACGATCGAGTGACTACCGAACAGGGTACGCATGATGCCAGGCTTAGCCACCTCAATGGCGTCCCGGACCTCCCGGGTCACGAACTGAGACCGGCCCTCCATCTCGTTGCCGTAGCCGTCGCCATCATAGGCCGCGGTCGAGGACTGTCGGAAGTCGCCGATCTCCTCGCTGTAGTCCTCTGCATCACGCAAAAGCCCCCGCACCACGGAGGTCAGTTGCGTCCTATCCATTGCCTCGGGGCGGGTAGCCATGGTCACTTCCTACGGATTTCGTCGTACAGGTTCATGGGCTGGCCGTGGTCTTTATCCAGCGAGTCTTTGAACTGTTGGAACAGGTCACCGGCGAGGTCGTTACCCCACCTGTTGACCGCCCACTCGGCCAGGATGACCAGGACGTTCACCAGGAACCTCTCGGTGAGGATAGCGGCCATCACACTGGCCAGGACTCTTGCGGCAATTGTAGGGATCATTGGTCTTCTCCGGTGAGGCTCTCGCGCAGCTCATCGGCGCTGGAAGCGGTGACGACGCCTGACGCCTGGGGCGACCCTGGAATGTCGTCAGAGTCGAGGGTCACGGTGGCTGGGATTTCAATATCCGACATGGTGCACCTCGGAGGAGCTTAGTGGGAAACGGGATACACTGGACTGCCCGTGTATCCGCGGGCGGTTACGGCTGCGCCGTGCGCGCCGTACTGTTGTACCCTGGGGGACTTGCTTGTTACCCACGTATTGGTGAAAGTCGACTGGCCGGTATCCAGCAGTACGTCAAGCGTTACGCTACCTCGGTTGACCGACACAACCTGAAAATTCTTCTGGTTGTTGTTCGCTTGTTGCAGGAACCAAGGCAGTTGATTACCACCACCTCTCCCTGTGCGATACCCCTGCCCGACCTCCAAATGACCGCCTTCTACCTCTACGATCCAGCGGCTACCAAGTGTCAGATAGTCCTCTGATGCTGGCTGGACATCTACAACACCAAGTGGCTTGGATAACGTCCGGGTGTGGATGTGACCGCAAACCCCGAATTTTATATTCTCGGCCTCGAAGAAGCTCTCGAAAAGGGCCTCTCGCAGATAGGCTTGTAATTGAGGGTCGTTGCTGCCGCGGATATCCGCAGCAAATAAAGGGCTGTGGTGGAACGGTAGACAGAAGGGGATGTTGGGGTCTATAGCCCCCGGCGCCCACTCTGCTGTATCACTGACCGTCGTGGAATGCGTGTCGATGTTCAACAGCTGCAGGTAATCGCCACACGTAATCGCGGCGTAGTTATGCCCTGTGATGTTAAATGCGTTCGGGAAAAAGAACTGGAAGTACGTCCCATCTTGGGGTATTTCGCCCGTCCCGTCCCATTGGTGATTGCCAACATCATGGTTACCTGGGGACACAAGGATGGGCACCAAGTGGTCTGTAGATATTCTGGTCAAATAGTCTGTTGCCAGCTTCACCCACCACCCGCCGTTACTAGACCCAAACGTTTCCCTGAACGTATTTGCCAAATCTCCCGTGAGTAACATTACATCGGGAGATTGTGCCGCGATGATATCCATCTCTTCCGGGGAAGCCATGCTACTTACGTTTGCCTCAATGTGCAGGTCACTCGCTACTGTCACCGTGATACCACCCCGGGGCATCGCCCCAGGTAACGTTCTCACTTTATGCTCTGCAGTCTGCCCTTCGAAAGACCATACGTACTCAGTCAGAGGAAAAAGCCCATTCACTTGAAAGTGATAAATGCGCTCTGACCTATCCGGGAGTTGCTGGCCAGCCGAGGTAATAGTTCTGCCGTCAATGGTTAGAGACGCATCCCCCAAACTCTCGGCAGTGATCACAGCTATATGCGCCATTGTTGAGGGGTCGCTTGGCAGCAACGCATAGTATGCAAGCATCGTTATCTACCTCACATCGGCGCGTAAAAAACTAGCCCAGTAGGAAACGGGGAAGAGATCCGCTTCATAGCCAGGTCCTGAATCTGCTGTTCAGTGGGCGCGATATTCCACACTTGCAGGTTACTAGCCCTCATAGGTACAGGGCGCTCGCCATCCTGTGCAGCCCCGATATTGACGGCGTAGCCGCTCATGTCGGCGGGCATTGGCCCTCCATTAGAAGTACTGTCCTGCAATTGCCCATCCACGTAAAGCCGCATCGCAGACCCTTCGCAAACACCCATCAGGTGTACTGGCGTGTCAATAGGTAGGAGAGCTACAGGAATTTCAGGCATGTTTGTTGTAGCTACATTCGGAGGCGAGAACCTTACATTTTCGTTTTGATGTGCGCTAAAACCCACCCCTGTTGTCGTAGAGCCTCCGGCGACCCCGATCTGGAAAAGAGGGTTGTGCGACCCAAAAGAATTAAAGTCTCCCAGCCTCACCACCCATAGCCCAATGGCGTAATTTGTTGCCCCTTCCAGATCAGCAGGAAGCGGCGCGGACAGATGTTGGGGGTTAGCACTGACGTTGAACTCTACCGCATAATCAGAAAGCGTTCCTACAACAACAGGTCGGCGGCTACTAATCGACTGAGTAAAGTTGCCCATTACACCTACTCCTTATATTACATTAGCGGCAAAGCCGACCGGGTCACTGATATCTACAACATCTCCTGACTCATCATGCAGCGTCTGCATTGTGCCGATACCG